>CAYSWG010000175.1:0-5690 GCA_964434465.1 uncultured Geobacteraceae bacterium | reverse complement strand
CCCTGACCGATGCTGACATTATTGCAGATAACCGCATCGACCAGTTTCGTCCCTTTCTTGATATAGACATTGTCCCAGACGACACACCGGTACAACTGGGCGCCGTTCTCGATGGTGCAGTTGCGGCCGACCACCGAATCCCTGATGCGGGCGCTGCCGATGATCTGGGAGTTTTCACCGAGGATCACCGTCCCCTCCAGGGCCTTCAGGTCTTCGAGGCGCACGTCGGCGCCGAGACGCACATCCTTGCCGAGCAGATCCTGCTTTTCCTCGTCGATACGGATGTTGATCCCGCCGCTGAAAATGTCGTGGTGGGCCTCCCGGTAGGAGTCCGTATTGCCGATGTCCCGCCAGTAGCCTTTGATCGGAAAACCGAAAAGGGGATCCTTGTTTGCCAGGAGCAGGGGAAACAGGTCGTGGGAAAAATCGAAATTCTCCTCAGGTGGAATGTACCGGAAAATCTCCGGCTCCAGAACATAGATACCGGTATTGATGGTGTCGGAAATCACCTCTCCCCACCCCGGCTTTTCCAGAAACTGGGTGATGCGCTTTTCTCGATCGGTAATGACCACGCCGAACTGGAGCGGATCCTTTACCGGAGTAAGGGTAATGGTGGCCATTGCCCGGTGGTCCACATGGAAAGCAATGATTTTCTTCAGATTGAAGTCGGTGAGCAGGTCACCACTGATGACCAGAAACCGCTCCGGCAAGAGGGATTCGGCGCACTTTACGGCACCGGCGGTGCCCATATCCTGCAGGGGGGTTACATACTCGATGGTGACACCGAATTCGGCGCCGTCGCGGAAGTAGTTCTTGATGATGTCCGGCTGGTGGTAGAGAAGCATCACCAGATCGGTAATGCCGTGCTTTTTGAGCAATTCGACGATATGCAGCATGATCGGCCGGTTGGCCAGGGGGATCATGGGCTTCGGCACACTGCCGGTCAAGGGCTGGATCCTGGTGCCGAAACCTCCGGCCATAATGACTGCTTTCACGCTACGGGTTCCTCCTCAGTTGCTTCATGTCCTATACCCCCTGCTTCACTCCATGCCGTGACGCCTTTTTCACCAGTACCCGCTTTATTTCATCCTTCAACTCCTGGAGGTCGCTCGACTTGACCACATAGCCATCGGCGAGCCAGGCGGAAAAATCATCCTTGTAGCAGGAAAATGCCGTACAAAGGATGATCGGCAGGCTATGCCGCTCCTTGACGATCCGCTGCAGCAGATCCAGACCGCTCTCGTTCTTCAGCTTGATGTCCAGCAGAATCAGGTCGAACTCATGGTTCTGCAGCATTTCCACGGCTTCCGTGGCCGTGGCGGCCGTTATCACCTCATACCCCTCATCGGTAAGCTCGTGGGAATAGAGCAGCCTGATGCTGCTTTCGTCATCCACCACCAGAATCCTACTCATGGTCGCCCTCCTCCTTCAGCACAGACAGACGCAGCGCGTAGCGCCGACCCCGCCCATACTCCTCAACAGTAAAAGAATCGCAGTAATTTTCGAGTATAACCCGGCAGAAGGAAAGGTCCATGTCCTCCGCATCATCCCGGGCCGCAAGACTGACCGGCAGGGCCGCCCCTGAACCGTGTTCACTGGAGCGAAACACTGAGTCACACAGTTCCACCAGAATGGTTTCGGCCTCACGGCGGGTCGTGATCTGCAGTTCGCCAGGCGCTACCATCGCCTCAAGGGAGCTGCGTAAAATCTTCCGCAGGCAATAGGCCAACTGGCGATAGTCCAGGTAGACCAGCGGCAGATCCGTAGCCAGGTCCAGGTGCAGGGTTACACCATCCAGATCAAGTTTTGTCTGTACTTCACGCAACACATTGCCGACCAGTTGGTTCACATCCCATTGATCCATAGCCGGAAAAATGGAGTCGGCGTAGGCCAGGGTTTCCGCCAGGACATGCTCCAGCTGTTTTGCTTCCCGGACAATGGTTTCCAGGGACTCCCGCTTCACATCGTCCGCTGCACTGTTTTTCAGGAGCGATCGGGCAAAACCACCGATAACCATCAGCGGATTGCGGATATTGTGGGCAATGCTGGAAGTGATTTTACCCAGCAGCGCCAGTTTTTCCATGCGGACAATGAGCTCCTGCTGTTCCTGCAGCTTGGCATTTGCCAGAGTCAGCTTGTGCAAGTCCTCATGAAGACGCTCATAGAGGGAAGCCCGCTCAATGGCGAAGGCCACGGGAAGGGACAGGGTTTCCATGGACTTGATGTCTTCTGCGGTTATCGCCCTGCCGGTGATGCAATTGTCGGCCAGAATAATGCCAATGCGACGACTTCGGGAAATGAGCGGCATAACCAGTACCGTGTCGACGCCAAGAATCTGCAGGATATCAACCGTGCCCCCCCCTTGTCGCCGCAGCCCCTCGGCGAGAATCGGCCGCCGTTCCTGGAAGGCCCTGTTGAAGAGATGGTCCGCGTCATCAAGGGGTACGGCCAATTGTTCAAGAATCTGGTGGAACTTGTCTTTCTCCTGGGAAAACTTGGTCTCATGAAACTGCTTCGCCATCTCCCGCAGGGTCAGATCATCACGGCCGACTTCCTCCCAGATCTTCCAGGCTTCCTGGCTGTCCCGGGGGCCGACACCCATGTACCCCCTGAGAAAACGCCGCTCCTTGTCGGCAAGCAGGAGGAAGGCCCGGTTCATGCCAAAACCCTTGCCGGCCGTGATGGCCGTCAGGGCAACGGAAAGCACCTCGTCGAGGTCCAGGGACGTTTGCAGTATACCGCCGATTTCATGAAGGAACTGGATTGCCCTGTTGCGGTTGTCCAGGAAATCAACCATGGTCGCCAGCGTGGTCTGCTTGGCAGAAAACTCCTCAACAAGGACCCGCACCAGGGGGGCGAGAACATTACCCGATGCGGCCATGGCCGCAAGATCATCGCGAAACAGGGGACAGCCGAGGCATTTGCCGACAAAGCGGTCGGGCAGGCTGCTGAGCAGGTCAGCCTCACCAGGGGCAATGGCAGGACAGTGGGCCGGAGATATTTCGTCCTGCGTCCAGCAGCATTTCCAATCCACGGCAGCGCTCCTTCCGCACGAACAGCAGAACCGTACGCCGAGGAAGCCTGTGCCGGTGATGAGGTACGCAGGGAACCATCCGACCGGCATGCCAACGACGCACGGCACGATTATAGCACTGCAGCCGTTCTTTGCAAGGCCGCTGCACGGTTTCTCCCGTTGCCCATGACTGCGCGCAGGCTATACAAAATGCTCTGAAACGTGTAGTCTGTCAGTTCGTCACCCGATTATCATTCCGCAAACCAGCCCCCAACCCGCTGCCCCGAAGCAACGGTTCGGGGGAACACTGGACGCTGCACACAAGGAGTTCCCCATGTTGACCGGCAAGCAGAAACGGTATCTGCGCGGACTTGGCCATGACCTTAAACCGGTGATACTCGTCGGTAAAGGAGAACTCGGCGAGTCGCTCATTGAGGAAACCACGGCGGCCCTCGAAAGTCATGAACTTATCAAAGTGAAGATCCTGGAGAGTTGTCTGATGGACCGGCACGACGTTGCCGTAACCCTGGCCGGTTCGTGCGGCGCCCAGGTTGCCCAGGTTCTGGGGCGGACCGTTCTGCTGTACCGGAAAAGCGTCGAACCGAAACTGGAGCTGCCCGGATAGGTACCCGTCGGCTCTGCGAAGATACCAATCAGTCCACCCGCATCACCCTGCGTACCCTGCCGGCCATCGGCGGAAACGAGTTGCAGATGCCTGACCTCTTACTCTTGAGAAGACTCCTGGAGCAGCGCAACATCCTGACTCCTGAACTGGAAGCGTGCTTTCTGTCCGTATTTGCCGAAAGCAGCAATGCCTGGCTGGTCGCGGACCGGAACGGTGCGGTGTTGTTCGCCAATATTGCGGCAGAACGGCTGTTTGCCCGGGAATCCCAAAGCCTGGCGGCACAGCCCTTCCCGCTACCCCTGGAGGATGGTCTGCTGCAGGAGGTTACCATCGGCGCCAGCCATGACGACGGTCTCATCGTCCAGTTGGAAGCCGCAGCCATAACCTGGCGCGGAGCGCCGGCTTACCTGGTTACCCTGCGGGACAGTACCGCACAAAAGGAGCGGGAACTACGCGCCCAGGTTCACAACGAGCTGGACAAAAGCAGGGGGCGTGACCATCTGCTCCTGCTGCAGAGCCGCTCTGCGGCAACCGGCGAAATGATCGGGAACATCGCCCATCAATGGCGCCAACCCCTGACGACCATTTCCCTGCTCATCCAGGATATTCGCGAATGCTACGTCTACGGTGAGTTCAGCAAGGAGTACCTGGACACCACCGTCGGCAACGCCCTGAACATCATTCAGCACATGTCCCAGACCATCGACGACTTCCGGAACTTCTTTCGCCAGGACAAGGAAAAACAGGCCTTCAGTGTCCGGGAAGTCATCGAACGCTCCCTTTCTTTCATCGCCGCAAGCCTGCGCTACTATGGCGTAACCGTCGAAGTCGCCGTAGATGACAACCTGATAATTCATGGTTTACCCAACGAATTTTCCCAGGTTCTGCTTAACATCATCGGCAATGCCAAGGATATTTTCCGCGAGCGGAATACCGCCACCCCCCGCATCCGGATAGAGGGCTTCCGGGAAGACAAACGGACTGTCATTACCATCACCGACAATGGCGGCGGTATCGCCGAAGACGTCATGGACCACATTTTTGAGCCGTACTTTACGACGCGCACGGCCGGAAACGGCACCGGGCTCGGCCTTTCCATGTCAAAAACCATCATCGAAAAAAACATGGACGGCACGCTGACTGCGTGCAATGTTCCGGGTGGCGCCCAGTTCCGCGTCGAGGTCTGACCGCCATGGATGTCTACTCACTGACCAGCGGCTTCCAGCCCAGGGGCGACCAGCCGGCCGCCATCGCCGAACTGGTCGAAGGGATCCGGCGCGGCGATCGGGATCAGGTCCTGCTGGGCGTGACCGGCTCCGGCAAGACCTTCACCATGGCCCACGTGGTGGCTGAGGTCAACCGTCCCACCCTGGTCATCGCCCCCAACAAGACTCTGGTCGCCCAACTCTACGGTGAATTCAAGGAACTCTTCCCCGACAACGCCGTGGAATATTTCGTCTCCTACTACGACTACTACCAGCCGGAGGCTTACCTTCCCACCACCGATACCTTCATCGAGAAGGATTCGTCCATCAACGACGAGATCGACAAGCTGCGCCACGCCGCCACCCGCAGCCTCCTTACCCGCCGGGACGTGCTCATCGTCGCCTCGGTTTCCTGCATCTATGGCATCGGCTCGCCCGAAGCCTACCAGGCCATGCATATCTTCTTCCACCAGGGGGACGACTACGGCCGGGACGAACTGCTCCGCAAGCTGGTTGAGATCCAGTACGAGCGCAACGACCTGGATTTCCACCGGGGCTCTTTCCGGGTGCGCGGCGACAACGTGGAGATCTTCCCGGCCCACGATGACGAGCGGGCGCTGCGCATCGAGTTCTTTGGCGACACGGTGGAATCCATCGCCGAGATCGACCCCTTGCGGGGCCAGGTGATACAACGCCTGGCCAAGTGCGCCATTTACCCCGCTTCCCACTACGTGGCCAGCCGGGAGACCCTGGAACGGGCCGTGGAATTGATTCGCCTGGAGCTGGAAGAGCGGATCCGCTGGTTCCGGGACCAGAACATGCTGGTGGAGGCCCAGCGCATCGAGCA
>CAYSWG010000174.1:3902-5744 GCA_964434465.1 uncultured Geobacteraceae bacterium | reverse complement strand
CCGCCAGGGAAAAAAAGTGCCGAGCCGGGCTTAGGTTTTTTCGAACACCTGAACAGGCAGGTCCAGGCAGAATGATCGTCGCCGCTTCTGCGAATCAGGAAAACCTCTATCTGTCCGCCACTGTCCTTGCGCCCCTGGAGCCGCGCGGGTATCACACGGGTATCGTTCAGAACCAGGAGATCACCCGGGTTGATATACCGTACTATATCGGCAAAGACCGTTTCACCGCAGTCTCTTTTTCGCCGATCCAGTAGCATGAGGCGGGAACCATCCCGTCGGTCACAGGGTTCCTGGGCGATGAGCTCAGGCGGCAAATGATAGTCGAACTCGTCAAAACGCATGGTCATCAATCAGCACAGCGGTCTGTCAGCCGTGTACCCGGATAATAGTAGGCAAGTATCTCACGATAGCTGAAACCTTCTTCAGCACGGCCCTTGGCGCCCCACTGACACAGACCGACACCATGGCCGTAACCGGCTCCCGCGAACAGGAAACTGTCACCAAGTCTGCGCACGGTGAAATTGGTACTTCTGATTACCGTATAACCGAGCAGTTTACGCAACGTTACCGCCGGCAGGGAAACTGTTCCCGTCTGTGACCGAAGGCCAACAGTACGCACCCGACCGCTGGGAAAACGAGCTTGAACAACCATATCCCGCAAGCCGGCAACCCGGTAGCCAGCATTACGCAGCGCGGTTTCTATCCTGGTCCCGTCGAGAGATGTCTCCCACATGGCTGCCGGCGAAGGGTTACAATAGGCACAGACAACACCACGCAGATAGGGAACTCTCTTCATCCAGACATTTTCCGAGTCTTCCGTATGACCGCCGCAATTGGCGTGGAAGAACGTCTGGGCCACGCGGCCTTCGTACTCAAGCACCTGACCGCATGTCTCCTCTACAGCACGAAGTGCCCGACCGTCTTCGCCGTCACTGCCGGCATAAACCTGGTCAAGTACGGATGTTTCAAGATGAAACGGCTGATTACTTCTGGACGCCTTTTGAAACAGGGCATAACTGCGTGCAACCACTGCCTGTGCTTTAACGGCTTCAATGGGCCACTGGGATGAAATCTCGGCGTTGATCAGGCCGATCAGATACTCCTCCAGGAGCAGTTCATTAATAACCAGCAGACCGCGGGTTGCCGGGGTGATCCGAATCGTTCCCCGATACCCCCTGCCGTTGATACGGATAATTCCGGCAGAAAAGATCGTCAGGGAACGGGTCGTCCCGCCCGCCACCGACACCCCACCCCACTCGGAAGCGACGGTCACGGGCGGCGACAGCAACAAGCGAGAGCCAGCCGCATCATTGAATAGCAGGCCGTCACCTGAAACAAGCACGCGGGGAACATCCGTAAAAAGAGCCACACGGATCGTTTCATCAGATGTGGAGGCGGCAACGCCATGAGCAGACAACGCAATCACGGCTAGAAATACCATCAGGAAAAATTTCAACGCTCTTCTGCACCCCAAACCGGAACACGGCACACCTGCCGGCCGTCGTCTGCACCTCCTCGGGCAAGGCACTACCCGGGACAAAGTCCGTATGATAGGGAGAGCATGATTCCTTGTCAAGCTTTTCAGGAACAGGGGCAGCCGTTCAACTAATCGGCGTAATTAAACTATTTTCGCATTATATTTGAATATGGGTGAACTATCCTATAGAATCCCTGCGCATAAGGTACTAACAGGAACTTCGTACAAAGGAAACTCACCATGCACGATAAGGTAAAGAAATTCGTCTTCCTGTCGTTGTTGTTACTGGTCACGCTTCTGTTCTTTTATTTGCTCAAGCCCTTTTTCGGGGTGGTTTTCTGGGCCTGCGTCATCGGAATTCTGTT
>CAYSWG010000174.1:0-3889 GCA_964434465.1 uncultured Geobacteraceae bacterium | reverse complement strand
CGTCTGGGTGATCGGCCCAATACCTCGGCTTTATTGACGTTGACTGTCTGTGTGATCATCGGCGTGGTTCCGGCACTGCTCGTTCTCGGGTCTTTCTTCCAAAAGGGGTTGTTGCTATACCAGCGCTTGCAGAGCGGCGAATTGGATCCTACAACCTTTATCGATCGAATAAGACTGGCGTATCCAATGGTCCAGAACATCATGGAGCGCCTCGGCGTCGATCTCAAGGAGCAACTGGCGGCTGCCGCCATCGCGGCCAGTCGCCACGTGGCACAAAACGCCGTGCAGTTGGGACAGGGAACTCTGCAGTTTTTCGCAAGTCTCGGACTGATGCTCTATGTGGCGTTTTTCATGCTGCGCGACGGTTCACAACTGGTCGGGCACCTCATGAATGGCCTATGGAGAAAAATCGAGAAAGCCTGCTGTTCAAGAAATTCGCCGAAGTGACCCGCGCAACCGTAAAAGGCAATCTGGTTGTTGCCGCCGTCCAGGGGACTCTGGGCGGATTGATCTTCCTGGCTCTCGGAATTCCAGGGGCATTGTTGTGGGGTGTGGTAATGACGCTCCTTTCGCTTATTCCCGTGGTCGGCGCAGGCCTCATCTGGGCGCCGGTAGCGCTATATCTCTTTGCCGTGGGTGAATGGGTACAGGGATTGATTTTGGCAGCATTCGGCGCCGTCGTCATCGGACTGGTGGACAATATTCTGCGACCGATACTGGTGGGACGTGACACCAAGCTGCCTGACTACATGGTGCTGCTCTCTACTCTGGGTGGTTTTGTGCTGTTCGGGATGAACGGCTTTGTGGTCGGGCCGTTAATTGCGGCGCTGTTTGTGACGTTCTGGCAAATTTTCGTCCGCGAGTTCGAAGAGTCGCCGGGATGCGAAGAAGAAGCATCCCCTGAAGGGGATTCCGCCCCATAAAGCCTTGCCAAGTCAGAACTTGTCATCAGCTCGGCACCAGGAGCGCACCTGCCGGACTGGTGGCCGAGATCAACAGTCAGCACATGTTGTGGAAAAACTCCAGAAAGACCAACACCAACTGTCAGGACGTCGCAACCGTCGCCATGATCAAGGTAAAAATTCTCTCAGGATATGCACAAGGAACCGGTTCCCCTGGTAAAGAGTTTGCCCGGGTGACTGTTTCATGGTAAGAACTATGCCGCTGGAACACAATAATCTCAAGGATACATGAGGGAATGACCCGGGATGGATAATGCAGCCCCGGCAGTGCCCTGCGACTACTCCAACCATCCCAGCTTGTAAAGAACAGGCCGCAACCATGCTGCTTCTGGTGAAAGAATTATCGACATGCTTCACCCTGCCTTCCGGCATCTGTACTGTCGTCGACAGGGTGAGCTTCTCCCTTGCCCGGCAGAAGACCCTTGCCTTGGTCGGCGAGTCTGGCTGCGGCAAGAGCATGACCGCACTGTCGCTGATGCGTCTTGTCCCGCCCCCCGGCACGATCGTTTCCGGAAGCGTTTATTTGGATGAAACCAATCTGCTCACCCTTAACGAACAGGAAATGAGACAGATTCGCGGCAACCGGATGGCAATGATCTTTCAGGAACCGATGACCTCTCTGAATCCTGTCTTTACCGTTGGTGAGCAAATCGCTGAAGGATTGCGACTGCACCGTTCGCTTCCCGCCCGGGAGGCAAAGGCGGAAAGCAGGGACCTGCTGCAACGGGTCGGCATTCCTGCCCCTCATATACGCTGCAACGACTACCCCCATCAACTGAGCGGCGGAATGCGTCAGCGGGTGATGATTGCCATGGCCCTCGCCTGCAGGCCGCAACTGCTCATAGCCGATGAGCCGACTACCGCCCTGGACGTCACTATCCAGGCGCAGATCATGGAACTCATGGACGACCTCCAGGCAGAGTTCGGCATGGGAATCCTCCTGATTACCCATGATCTGGGCATTGTTGCGGAACGCGCTCACCACACGGCAATCATGTATGCGGGAAGGATTGTCGAACAGGGGCCTACCGATCAGCTGCTCGAGACACCCCTGCACCCGTATACGGTCGGACTGCTGGCTTCCCTGCCGCAAAAGACACCTCCGGGAAAACCTCTGTCGGTCATTCCCGGGCACGTCCCCAGTCAGCTCACGAATCGACCGGGATGCGGATTTTGCGACCGCTGCCCCGATAGATCCTGGCGCTGCCCAGCTGAACAGCCGCCGGAAACGCTCATCAAACCTGATCACAGGGTACGGTGCTGGAAATATCTATGACCACTGAACTTCTCACCGTGAAAGATCTGCGTAAATCCTTCCCCGTCGGGACCGGAACGTTCCGGCGACCGGCACGCCTGCACGCCCTGAACGGTGTATCCATGGCCCTGGGAACCGGCGAAACCCTGGGTATTGCCGGTGAATCGGGCAGCGGTAAATCCACGCTGGCAAAACTGCTTCTGCGACTGTACTCAGCCGACAGCGGCGAAATTCTCTTCCGGGACAGGCCCGTGTCCGATTTTACCGGCAGGGAATTGCTTGCTTTCAGAAAAAATGTCCAGATGGTGTTCCAGGATCCCTATGCATCATTGAATCCGCGCATGAGCGTCGGTGAAACCATCGGCGAACCCATGAAGATTCATGGTATCGCCTCGGGCGCGACCCTGCGCGACCGGGTTCTGGCCGTGATGGATCAGGTCGGGCTCAACCCCGCGCAGTTCAACCGCTATCCTCATGAATTCTCCGGCGGCCAACGCCAGCGCATTGGTATTGCCCGGGCCCTGGCCGTGGATCCACAGCTCATAATTGCCGATGAACCCGTCTCCGCCCTCGACCTTTCCATCCAGGCCCAGATCATAAACCTCCTGCAGGACCTCAAACAAGAACGTGCCCTTTCATTCATCCTCATAGCCCACGATCTATCGGTCCTGCACCACATGTGCGACCGCATTGCCGTACTGTATCTGGGTACAATCGTTGAACTTGCCTCCGCCGAAACCCTGTTCAGCGGATGCCGTCATCCCTACACCGAAGCGCTGCTGTCGGCGGTGCCCCAGGCGACCGGACCCCGGCGCAGCAAACGGATTATCCTCAAAGGCGATGTGCCTTCACCGGTTGCACTCCCCGCCGGCTGCCCGTTTCACCCACGGTGTCCCTACGCCCAGCCGGAACTATGTGCCGTTACTGCTCCCCTGTTGATGGAACGGATGCCAGGGCATCAGGTTGCCTGTCATTTCGGCGATCAGATTCGCATGGCGTATTGACAAACCGGTCTCTGGAGAATATAGCTATATATAAATTTACGTAAGAGCGGAGTCCCTGCAGATGAAGTTTGACAAGCAAAACAGCTACGCGACTGAAGCGGAAATTTTCAAAGTGCTCGGCCACCCGATCCGCCTGAAGATTGTTGCCGGTCTCTGCTCCCGGGAATGCAACGTCAAGCACATCTGGGAATGCCTTGACCTGCCCCAGGCCACTGTTTCCCAACACCTGGCGCTTCTGAAGAACAAGGGGATCATTGAAGGGAAGCGTGAAGGCGTTGAAGTGCGCTACAGCGTTATCCACCCGCTCGCCAGAAACATCGTTGCCCTTCTGGAAAAACACGTCGGCTGTTCCGGCAAGAAATAGCAGCTTTGCCGCAACTGAAGTACGCTGCCTGTTATCCGGGACACATCCCGCCGGACCGTTCATCCTGACGAATAGAAACGATCAGGTTTCCCTCTCCAGTTCTTTAATGATTTTCAGGAAATTTCTGGTCATTGCCGGGTGCAGTTCAGTCCCCGCCATGTCCAGCATTGTCTCAGATATAGTGGTCATTTCCAGGGCACCGCGATAGGGGCGTTTGGTTCTCAGTGCATCAAAAATATCTGAAACCGCCGTCATATGGCTGCAGAGGTTCTGACTGCGACCATCGCTGACAGCCGGATATCCG
>CAYSWG010000173.1:0-5764 GCA_964434465.1 uncultured Geobacteraceae bacterium | reverse complement strand
CCAGCGCGAGGGTTTCACGATCGAGGCGCTCTGCGGCTGCCGTATCGTCTATGGCCAGGTGCCCCTCACCGACTTTGGCATACTGTCTCACGGTTTCAGCAAGAAGGCGCTGATCGCACCGGACATTGCCGATCGCATTGGTGCGACCCTGGTCATAGGCGAACCTGACGACATCGCGGCTCTGCGCAAGATGGATCTGCCGGTATCCGCGAAGGGGCATGCCGACTACCTTGCCGCGACCGACCTTGGACTTCATCGCGTCGCGATGTGGTTGCGCACAGGAGAGCGGGGCGCCTCCTCCAACGCCATGTGCAAGCGGATCTTCGGCGTGCCGGCCGATGCCGGGGAGGATCATCCACACGATCCTGACGATCTGCGTCGCTGCCTGCTGTTTCTCGACGCGACACAAGCGCACGACAAAGTGTCCATGATGGACGACGTATCGCCACAATGGAAGGCTCTCGCAGCCGGATGGGGAGAACTTGTGGCTTTGTTCCGGGAAGAGGTGGCGCTCGGGCCAGCGGCACCCCGCACCTTCGTCAGGATGAAGTATCTCTTGACCTGAGAACTTGTCACAACGTCCCAAAAAACCGGACGATGTTGCATTATCAAAGCAGATAAAAACCATCATACTGGACTAAAAAGAAATATCCTTGTTATTGTCGTAAAGTCACCTATACTGGATACTTCACATAAAGGAGGTGTCCAATGTCCGCCATAGGGGACCATCTGACAACAGAGGAAATTCTTTCCGAGATCGGCGCTCGCCTGAGAGCACGGCGTCTTGATCGGAATACCACCGTCGATGACGCAGCCACAACCGCCGGCGTCAATCGCAAGACGCTCATCGAGCTGGAGCGGGGTGGAGATGTGCGCCTGAGCACGCTGGTCAAGATCATGCGGCACATGAACCTCCTGGTGGCGCTCGAAGCGGCTTTCCCCGACATGCTGCCGGGTACCGAAGGATTGTCGAAGCGCGGCCAGCCGCGCCAGCGGGCCGCGGGCAATGCGCGCGCCAGGAAAAAACTGCTGTTGCTGTAACGCGGACGAAACGAGGATTGAGATGTCGAAACTTTGCCAATTTTTCGCCGAAAGCCCGAGAAGCCCCGTCCTTCAGGGCGGTGAGGGATAGGGCGGCCCGCGCAGCGGGCCATGTGGTTGCTATTCGCATTATAGCCACGTAAAATGCGAACCATGAAATCCCGATGGACATTCCGCTGCTACCCGACGCTCGAGCAAGAGCAACACCTCGCCCGGACGTTCGGCTGCGTGCGGTTCGTCTGGAACTGGGCGCTGCGGATGCGCTCTGACGGCTGGCGCAATGGAGAGCGGATCGGCTATCCGGCGACTGACAAGGCGCTGACGCTGTTGAAGCGACAGCCGGAAACGATCTGGCTGAACGAGGTTTCGTCGGTCTGCCTGCAACAGTCCCTGCGCGACCTTCAGACTGCCTTTGCCAATTTCTTCGACAAGCGCGCCGCATACCCTTCCTTCAAGCGCAAGGAAGCGCGGCAGTCGGCCAACTACACCGAGCGCGGGTTCTCGTTCGACGCGGCAATGCGCACCCTGAAGCTCGCCAAGATTGGTGCCGTCAAGGTGAAGTGGTCGCGCAAGGCAATCCCACTCCCGTCTTCGATACGCCTGATCCGCACGGCAAGCGGCAAATACTTCGTTTCGCTGGTGGTAGAGACGCAACCCGCGCCGCTTCCCGAAACGGGGCAGAGTGTCGGCATCGACTTCGGCGTGGCGCGGCTCGCCACGCTCTCCAATGGCGAGCGGATCGCCAACCCGAAGCATGGCGCGAAGTGGCCGCGCCGCCTGGCGTTCTATCAGAAGCGCCTTGCTCGATGCACCAAAGGCAGCAAGCGGCGCGCGAAGGCCAAGCGGCATGTCGCCCGCATCCACGAGAAGATGTCTGACAGCCGACTGGATACGCTGCACAAGTTCAGCACGGACATGGTTCGCCGTTTCGATGTCATCTGCGTCGAAGACCTCAACCTGCGCGGCATGGTCAAAAACCACAGCCTTGCCCGCTCGTTGCACGACGCATCCATCGGAGCGGCCGTTCGCCAGCTGGAAGAGAAGGCCGAGCGCCACGGAAAAACCGTGGTCAGGATTGACCGCTGGTTCCCGTCCTCGAAGACCTGCTCCGGCTGCGGGCACGTTGTTGAGAAACTGCCGCTGTCTGTCAGGGAGTGGTCGTGCCCAGAATGCGGGTCGCGCCACGACCGGGACGAGAATGCAGCGGCGAACATTTTGGCGGTCGGGCAGACCGTTTCTGCGCATGGAGGGGCCGTAAGACGGTCGAGGGCTACGGCCAGCGAACGCAAGCCCCTGCGAAGTGCGAACCGACAAGGCATGGATCATGCGTAGCATGGTTTTTTGCCGTTGGAATCCCTGGCCTTCAGGCCGGGGAGGATGCCAACCCGTTGTGGGTGGCCGAAGCTCTGGTCGAAAAGCACTTCCCCAAGCTGGACATGGCGGACATGGTGGTGGAACCCACCTGCGGCCAAGGGGGCTTTCTCAAGGCCATCCCGTCCCATGTTCCGGCCATGGGGATTGAGATAGACCCGCGGGTCGCAGAGATCGCGAGGGCGGAAAGCGGCCGTCCCGTCGTGGTGGGCGATTTCCGCTCCATCCCGCTGGAGGTGCGGCCTACCGCGATCATCGGCAACCCGCCCTTCGTGGCCAGCGTCTTCGATGGCGTGCTCGATCGTTGCCATGCGCTGCTGCCGGAAGATGGGCGGGCCGCCTTCATCCTGCCGACATACTTTTTTCAGACCGCCGGCCGCGTCGCCCGATATGCCGAAAAATGGTCGATCGCGCACGAGCTGCTGCCGCGCAACGCCTTTCATGCCCGCATGCGTACGCCGCTGACCTTTGCCGTCTTCTCGAAGGACGCCCGGCGCATTCTCGTCGGTTTCGCCCTTTACCGGGAAACCGCGGACGTACAGTCGATGGCCAGGCCATACCGCGACGCCCTGGCCGCGACGCGCGGATCCGTCTGGAAGACGATCTGCCAGGTGGCATTGCAACGGCTGGGGGGAAGCGCAAAGCTGGCGGACCTGTATGCCGAGATTGAAGCCAACCGTCCGACGCGCACCCACTTCTGGCAGGAAAATATCCGGCAAACCCTGCGGGTCTATGCCGATGCCTTCCGCCCGCTGTCCAAGGGTCATTACGAACTGGTGGCCAAGTGAGCCGGGACGGGCTCAACACGACCGCGCTCAAGGCACCACGGCGACGGGCGGTTCAACAACCGGTTGTGGCCCGCGCCGAGGTCCGGCTGTGGGGCGAAACGGTGGGCGCGGTCACGGAATACGCCAACGGGCGGATCGGCTTTGCCTACGACAAGCGTTACCTGGAGAGCGGGTTCGCACTCTCTCCGCGGCATCTGCCGCTGGAACCGCGCACCTTCGAATTTCCAGAACTGCGTGGCATGGACGCCTTTCTTGGTCTCCCTGGCGTGCTTGCCGACTCCCTGCCGGACACCTTCGGCAACCTGATCATTCGCAGCTACTTCGAAGGTCGCGGCGAGCCGCAGAAGGCGTTGAGCCCCGTGCAGAGGCTGCTTTACGTCGGCAACCGCGCCATGGGGGCGCTGGAATACGCGCCGCACCTGCAGCGGCGCAGCGCCGAGGAAGAGCAGGCGCTCGAAGTGAAGGATCTCGTCGAATCGGCACGCAGGCTGATCGAGGGGGAAACGGGCGAGGCGGTGCATGAAATCATGCGCGTCGGCGGATCCGCCGGCGGCGCGCGGCCGAAGGCGCTCATCCTCTGGGATCGGGCGAAGAAGCGCGTGCGATCGGGATTTGCCCGGCCGCGGGCAGGCGAGGAAGCCTGGCTCATCAAGTTCGATGGCGTCGATTCGGCCAATGCCCGCGACGACAAGGCCAAGCCGTACAACCGCATCGAATACACCTACGCCCAGATCGCCAACACCCTCGGCATCGATATGTCCGAAGTGGATTTTCTGGAAGAGGATGACGGCCAGTTCCATTTCATGACGAAACGCTTCGATCGGGATGGCGCGCACAAGATCCACATGCACAGCCTGGGGGGGCTCGTGCATGTCGACTACAACAGGCCGCAGGCCTACAGCTACGAGGCGTGGTTCCGCCTGCTCCTCGAAATTCGGCTCGGGCACCCAACGCTCGATCAGGCATACCGCCGCATGCTCTTCAACATCGTCGGGCGCAACCAAGACGATCATGTCAAGAACATCTCGTTTCTGAGGCGCACCCAGGCGTCCGGGTGGGAATTGGCGCCGGCCTATGACCTGACGTTCTCCGCGGGGGCGGGATACACCAAGAGGCACCAGATGACCGTGGCTGGCAAGTCGGACGATTTCACCCGCACGGAACTGGTCGAGATCGGCCGCAAGTTCAACATCCGCGCCCCGCAGCAGCTGCTCGACGCAACGATCGAGGCCTTCGCGGGCTGGCCGGAGCTGGCCAGGAAGTGGGCGGTGGAGCAGTCCGACATCGACCGCGTTGCCTCCGCCCATCGGCTAAAACTCTGAGCATGATGCTGGCACCACCGCTTTGGAAACAAGTGGGGATGAGGCCAACGCTCAGATCAACCCCTGATCGGACCTCGCAGATAGTGCACCGCCAGGTTCACCATTTCATCGCCAACCTCTGACCACCGCTGCGCTGTCGGGCATCGACGATTCCAGGCCAATCCGGAGGTGTGAGGCATCGGGATGCACCGCAAGCCGTGTCGCCAGTAGTCGGGGTCGGTTTCCTCGAGACGCCGGCGCAAGGGGAGAGCGATCTCCGACAAGGCAACATAGGCGCCCTCGCGCCGAACGCGTTGAATGTGGTGCCAAAGGGCGCCGGTGCCGAAGAAGATGTTGGCGGCGGTACCACCGACCAGCAGCAACAAGGGCGGCCGGGTGCTATTCAGAAAATCGGCGAGATGGGACAGGCAAGCCGCAACCTCTGCCGCTTTCGGCTTGCGGTTCCCGGGTGGCCTGCAGCGCACGATGTTCGCGACCCCATAGTCCGCGCCGCGGGCGAACCCGTGCTTCACCAGGAGCGCATCGAGCGTCTTGCCGGCGGTACCGACAAACCCCTCTCCGCGCACATCCTCTTTTTCGCCTGGGGCCTCGCCGATCGCCAACAGGCGTACGCTGGGCTGCCACGTCGGCAGCACGATCTGCGACCGCGACTCTAGGAGTTGCGGGCAGGTGCTGCACGAAAATCTGTCCAATCTGGATATCCCACTATTCGATTAGTTCGATCTGACCGTTAATGGAAACGGAGACATTCGACTCGCCGGCCTCGATCGGCATCGGCGCGGCCTCGCCGGCCAGTTTCATGGCGTCACGCGCCAGCATATAGGGACGCGCTGTATTGCCGCCACCGGCCACGGTCATCTGCCGGATGCGATAGGGCTGCTTGAGGCTAGCCGCGATGCGCGCCGCCTTGGCGTTGAAAGCGGCAATCGCCTCGATCGTCGCGTCCTCCTCGGCTTGGCGGCGGGTTTCCGGCGCCGGTGCGAACTGGAGGTTGCCGACTACCAGGATGGCCTGCAGCCTGCCGAGCGCAGTCGGAAGCGCCCCTGCGTCGCGGCTTTCGAGGAGCAGATCGGAACGCATGCGCCAGCCTTCGATATTGCGCCCGCCCTTGCTGTAAATCGGCCAGGTGTGCGTGTTCCCGCTCTTGACCGTGACGCCTGGCTGTCCCTTGGCCAAGGAGATGCCTTCGGCGATTGCGGCCTTGACCTTGCGCGCGACATCAGCCGGATCCGCACCGGTGAC
>CAYSWG010000172.1:0-5766 GCA_964434465.1 uncultured Geobacteraceae bacterium | reverse complement strand
CGGCTGGAATACGTTCCGGGGACGTGGGAGCGAACTCCGGCCGATGACGACTGCCGGCGGGTCTGGATCATGGCGAACATCCTGTCCGATGGTTCGGTTGTGCCGTGCTGCTACGATTATGACGGGAGCATGGCGGTGGGAAATGCACTTGCCACACCGTTTTCAGCCATCTGGAACGGGCCTGCCTATGCATCCTTGCGAAAAAAAATTCTGACCGACAAGGTTGTTTTTCCCAAATGCTCCCGATGTCTCATAAACTTCAAACACACTTCCCGGGGCATGTTTTTCCGGTCCGTTGATTTCCGCTCACGACGGGGGGTGGGCTATCACGTTGATCTTCTCCGCGCCCGATTCCGGGTTTTCGCAAAGAAGCTTGCCGGATCGTGGGCCCGGAAACGAAGCAGATACCAGAAAAAAATGTCAGCGCGTTTCATCGGCTCCGAAATACCAGGTTGCGCGAAAAGCGGAATTTTCCCGGTACCCGTTCCCTTGCCGCCCGATCATGCAACGGGCTGGAAACCCTATCCCCTGTTCAGCATGCTTGATGACGGGCTGTCGTCTCTCGCCGCCCATGTTTCCGTGCTTACCCGTGGCTCCTGCCCCCATCCTCCCCACTGCCACGAGGAAGAGGAACTCCTGGTGATGCTGGCCGGGGCGGTGGATCTGCTCATTGCCGATGAAGCTGTAGCGGATGGCGTACAGCGTGTACCGCTGCAGGCGGGCCAGCTTGTCTATTATCCTGCCGGGCATGCCCATTCCCTGGAAGCCACCAGCGAGATGCCCGCCACGTACTTCATGCTGAAGTGGACGGGGCGACGGATTTCCCGTGGAATTCCTCTGCCGTGCGGATATTTTGATCTGAAGCCAGTGTTCAGTTCAGATAATGATCAGTCAGGATTCACACCACGTCTTGTATTTGAAGGCCCGACGGAGTATCTTGGCAAACTGCGCTGCCATGGATCCACGCTGGATCCGGGCGCTGGCTATCCACCCCATGCCGACCCGTACCATGTGGTGCTTATTGTTCTGGAGGGGGAGGTGGAAACCCTGGGCAAACGGGTCGTTCCCCATGGGGTGATTCGGTACCATGCGGGAGAACCCCACGGCATGTTCAATCCGGGCACGGTTGCCGCCCGATACCTGGTCTTCGAACTGCATTGTTGAGCCGTGCACTGTCCGGCGCGTGATCCGGAACCAGTCGGCAGGCAGGCGAGCTGCAGTTCTCTTTACGAAACGGGTGAAAATTCGCAGATGACAATCCCTTCACGAACAACTATCCGCGCCATGGGGGCAATCCTCATCATCCGTTCCAGTGCCATGGGTGATATCGTCATGGCTTCGCCCCTGATCAGGGCGCTCAAGGAGGCCTGCCCGGAAGGCCGGCTGTACTGGCTGGCAGAGCCGCATTTTGCGCCCCTGCTGCGGGACCATCCCCTGGTTGACGGGGTTATTCTTTTTGAAAAAGGGCGCTGGCGCAGCCTGTTCCGGGAAAGGAAGTTCCTGACCCTGGTCAGGGAGATTGGTGCCCTGCGCTGCACACTGCAGGCATTGTCCCTGGATCTTGCGCTCGATGTGCAGGGACTCTTCCGCAGCCGGGCGCTGGCCTGGCTGTCCGGGGCACGACAGCGGGTCGGTCTGATATCCCGGGAGCCGGGAGCTTTTTTCATGACCGGCATGGTGGAAAAGGGTGGCAAAAGCAAGCTGATGAGTTCAGAATACTGCCATCTGCTTGCTGTCCTGGGTCTCGACGGGGGGGACGCTCTGCCCGACGTGCGGATATCCACCCATGATGAGCAGACAGCGCGGGAACAGCTGGTACAATCGGGGGTGACGGCACCGTATACGGTAATTGCACCATTTACCACCAGGCCCCAGAAGCATTGGTTTGATGAACGCTGGACAGAACTTGCCGGTGCAATCAGGGATCGGGTGGGGCACCGGGTGGTGATGCTCGGCGGGCCCGCAGACCGTGAGCATGCAGCGCGTATTGCTGCGACTTCGCAGGGGGGCATCGTGAACCTGGCGGGTCAGCTTTCCCTCATGCAGTCTGCGGCGGTCATCAAACAAGCGGCGGCCCTGGTGGGGGTTGATACGGGGCTTACCCACATGGGCACGGCCTTTCGCCGGCCGACGGTGGCGCTTTTTGGTGCAACCCGACCGTATCTGGAAACGGCCAGTCCCCTGACCAGGGTGCTCTATCACCCCTTTCCCTGTTCTCCCTGACGCCGATCGCCGGTCTGCTCCGGGGAATTTCCCTGCATGGCCGACCTGACAGTGGCGGAAATCATGGAACATCTTTGCCAGTTGCTGGCGCAGAAAGCTGAGCACCAATGAAAATACTGCATATCGAAACGGGCAAATACCTGTACGGAGGCGCCTTGCAGGTGGTGTATCTCATGGACGGGCTCACACAGCGTGGTGTGCAGAATGTGCTGGTCTGCGCCCGGGGCAGTGAGATAGCTGCTGCTGCCCGAGACTGTGCCGATGTGCATGAGCTTCCCATGCACATTGATTTTGATCCGCGTTTTGCGCTTGATCTGCGGCGGGTGATACGTGCCACGGGGCCAGATATAGTTCATGCCCACAGCCGCCGCTGCGCGGACCTGTGGGGCGGTGCGGTCTCCTGGACGTGCGGCGTTCCCTCGATTGTCACCAGGCGCGTCGACAATCCGGAGCCTGCATTCCTCTCCCGGCTCAAATACTCACCCTACCGGAAGATTGTCACCATCTCGGAGGGCATCCGTACGGTTCTGCTCGGGCAGAAAATCAAACCGGGAAAGATGACCTGTATTCACAGCGCCGTTGACAGTGAGTTTTTCGGTCGGCCCGGCGACCAGGCCTGGTTTCGCCGGGAGTTCCAGTTTACCCCCGAGCACAAGGTGGTGGGGGTCATTGCGCAGTTGATTGTCCGCAAAGGTCATCGGTATCTGCTGGAAAAGGTGCGGGACATCCATGCCGCCTGCCCCGAAGCCCGCTTCCTCATTCTGGGTCGCGGTCCCCTGCGGGAAGAGCTGGAAAGCTTCTGCCGGCAGTCGGGCATTGCCGAGTATGTGCGGTTTGCCGGTTTCCGCACCGATCTGCATGCCATACTGCCGTGCCTCCATCTGGTGGTGCATCCGGCGACCATGGAGGGGCTGGGCGTGTCCCTGCTGCAGGCCTGTGCCGCCGGGGTTCCCCTTGTCGCCGCCCGGGCCGGGGGAATCCCCGAAATACTTGAGCATGGCGCAAACGGTTATTTGACCGAGCCTGGCGATGGGGAGGCATTGGCCCGCTTCACCATGGAACTGCTCATGGATAGTGACAAGGCCAGAGCCTTCGGCGCCCGGGGCAAACTGATCATTGCCGAGAAGTTTTCCATTGACCGGATGGTCGAGGGCAATCTTTCCCTGTATCGGGAGACGTTGCAGCCGGCCCGTCAGCACAAGGATACGCAGTAGTGTCAGTAAACTCGCTCGCCGCGTATAAAGGTGCAGCCATTGCCCTGACGGTATCCTCCGTCCTGGGAATCGCTGCCTGGACGTTTTGTGAGGTTTTTTTCCGTAACAATGTTTCCGTGTATGACGAGAACAGCATTCTTGAAAATGTACAGGCGGCAGTCCTCTTTCTGGCGTTTCTTGCGTATCTGTGGTGTGCCAGGCATCGCAGGGATACCTTGCTTTACCTGTCCATGGCCTTGCTCTGGTATGCATTCTTTCTAAGGGAAATTGATGTTGAAAGGCTTCCTGTCCCCGCGATACTTGTTCTGTTCGGTTTCGGCATGGGGCGTAACGTAACCATTGCCGCCGGATTCACCATAATCGGCTGCTTCGCCCTGAGAAGATTCACCCATTACCGGACTGTCGCCCTGCAGTTTATTGTGGCCGCACCGGGGAGGATGCTGCTGTGTGGCGGGGCGCTGCTGCTGCATGCTTTGTTTTTTGACAAACGGTACAGCTTGCTGCATTACGCGTACTTTGAGGAGACAGCAGAACTCTTTGGGTATTGCCTGTTTTTTTTGTCTGCATTCATGGTTGCCGAAGACAAACCGTCAGGCGTGTAGCGGCAGGAGTAGCTGCTGCCCTGGCCGCTGTTCCGGAAGTACAGGTAAGGCGCACCGGGCAGTATGGCTTTCGGGTGAGCTGATGAGGGCAACCGTCACTGGAGGGTGATCTGTTATGACACGTGCAGGCCGGATATCGGCAATTGTCCGGACGTATAATGAAGAGCAGAATATTCAGGACTGCCTGGCGAGTCTCACCTGGGCCGATGAGATCATCATCGTGGATGCGTTCAGCACGGATCGCACCGTGGCGCTTGCCCGTGCGTTCACGGACCGGGTGATTTCCCAGGAGTGGCTGGGGCATGTCGGCCAAAGCCAGTTTGCCACCGACGCAACGCGGAACCTGTGGGTATTCAGTCTCGATGCCGACGAACGGGTTTCCCCGGAACTGCGGGACGAGATTCTGGCATTGGATCTGGAGCAGACGCCCCATGACGCCTATGATGTGCCGCGACGGCACTTCTTCCTCCAGCGCTGGATCAACCATTCCGGCTGGTATCCGGACCGGAACATTCGCCTGTTCCGCAAGGACCGTTGCCGCTGGGGGGGCTATGAACCCCATGACAAGATTCAGGTGCCCGGCTCCCTGTGCCACCTGCGCCACGACATCTACCACTACATTTACCGGGACATGGGCCATTATGCCGAGACAAAGAACCGGTATGCCACGCGTACGGCCCGGGATCATTTTCGCACCGGCCGCAGGGCGACACTGCTCCATTTCACCCTCCGTCCCCTCTACACCTTTTTTGACCGGTACCTGATCCGTGGGGGGATTCTTGATGGGGCAGCGGGCTACATCATTGCGGTCATGGAGGCCTATGGCGTGTTTCTCAAATACCTGCGCCTGTACGAAATGCAGCGTAACCTCACCCGGTTCCCTGACCGGGAGGCGGAAGGGTGAGCGGTTGCCTGTCAATCTGCCGATCGTCGGTCCGAAAGCAGTAACGCAAGGAGTATCTGGTACCATGTCATGCACGTAGCGCTTAATCTGGTGGAATTCAATCCGGGGAAGATGGGCGGTATCGAGACCTATGTGCGCAATCTGCTGCGCCTGCTGCCCGTGGGGGGGACTGGGAACTGACCGTGCTCTGCAACGAGCTGCAGGTGGACTATTTTTCGGCGCTGGTTCCGCGGCAGCAGCTCAAGGTTATCGTCAACGGCAATGCTTCCCTGCGCCGCATGACCCGCAGCGCCGTGCGCAAGGCTGTCGGCGTCGCCCTCTTTGCCCGGTCAATCGCAAAACCCTCGGTGCTCACCTTTTACGACATGCAGCACGAGTATCTCCCGGAACACTTTTCCCGCCGGGAACTGGCGCGGCGCACCCAGAAGTACCGTTTGGCCGCTGAACGGGCGACCATGATCATCGCCATATCCGGACATGCGAAACAGTGTCTGGTGGAGCGTTACCGCATTGCTCCTGAGAGAATTGTCGTTGCCCATCTCGGCCATGGACAGCAGTTCGGGCCGGTTTCGGACCGTGACCCGCGGTGTGCTGCACTCAGGAAGAGGTATGGACTGGATCGTCCGTTTCTCTACTATCCGGCGGCCATGTGGCCCCACAAGAATCATGGCTGTCTGCTTGCGGCAGTTGCTTTGCTGCGAACGCGGTACCGTTTTGCCGGACAGCTGGTCCTTACCGGGATATCAGTTCATGGACAGACTGAGGTGATGTGGGAGATCGGCCGGCTTGGTCTGGAGGAAGTCGTCCGGGTGCTGGGGCACGT
>CAYSWG010000171.1:5322-5819 GCA_964434465.1 uncultured Geobacteraceae bacterium | reverse complement strand
CGTGTACCGGCAGAAAATGGGGGCCGTGGTCCAGACCGGCCTGGTTGCCTGCGCCAGTGTCGATGATTACCAGGGGGGTGTCATCAGGAAGCACGAGCATACCCGGGCCGATAAGGAGGAGGACCGGATCAGGCATATGGACGATCTGGATGCCAATGACGAGCCGGTTTTCTATGTGTACCGGAACTGCCCGACCATTAACGCCCTGGTCGCCCGATCGACCCAGGGGCAGCCGCTCTATGATTTTGTCGCCGACGACGGGGTGACCCACACGGTCTGGGGTATCGTCGATCCGGAGGCTATTGCCCAGTTGAGCCTGGAGTTTTCCCGCATCGACACCCTGTACGTGGCGGACGGTCATCACCGGAGCGCGGCGGCAAGCCGGGTGCGCGAACTGCGCAAGGCGGCCAATCCGGACCACACCGGTCACGAGGAGTACAATTTCTTCCTGACGGTGATTTTTCCCGACCACGAGATGAATGTCATGGCCTACAACC
>CAYSWG010000171.1:0-5312 GCA_964434465.1 uncultured Geobacteraceae bacterium | reverse complement strand
GGGCCCTGCCCGACGACGTCCGGCTGCAGCCGTTGAAGGACCTGAACGGCTATTCCCTGGCCGAGTTCATCACTCTGGTGTCCAAGCGGTTTGCCATCGTACCGGAGGCCGGGCCGGTGGTGCCGTTCCGCCGCCATGATTTCGGCATGTACCTTGGCGGGTCCTGGTATCGGCTCACGGTCCGGGATTCCCTGGTAAACGAGGATGATGCGGTCGGCAGGCTCGATGTTTCCCTGCTCCAGGAACAGCTTCTCAGCCCCCTGCTCGGTATCCGCAATCCGCGAACCGACCAGCGCATTCACTTTGTCGGCGGCATTCGCGGCACGGAAGAGCTGGTGCGCCTGGTGGACAGCGGCGAGTACGGCGTGGCCTTCTCCCTGCACCCTACCTCCCTGGAAGAGCTCATGGCCCTGGCCGATGCCGATAAGATCATGCCGCCCAAGTCCACCTGGTTCGAACCGAAGCTTCTGAGCGGCCTGTTCGTTCACCAGCTTTCCTGACGCAGGTACCGGGAGGCTGCCTTGGCGCGTGAACGATCCTGTTGGCTGTTCAAAACGGAACCCACCTGCTTTTCCTTTGAGGATCTGCGCAATCGGCCCAACGGCACGGAGCACTGGGACGGGGTCAGAAACTTCCAGGCGCGGAATTTCCTCCGGGATGCGGTGCAGCCGGGGGATGGAGTGCTGGTCTACCACAGCAACTGCGCAAACCCGGCAGTGATGGGTACGGCCCGGGTGGTGCGCGGCGGCTATGCTGACTGGACCGCCTTCGATCCGGCCGGCGAGCGTTTCGACCCGCGCAGCCTGCCCGGGAAGCCGGTCTGGTACATGGTGGATGTGCAGTATGACCGGCCCTTTGTCCGACCGGTGACCCTGGTGGAGATCAAGCGCCATCCGGCCCTGGCCGGCATGGAGCTGGTGCGGCGCAGCAGGCTTTCCATCCAGCCGGTCAGTGCCGACGCCTGGCGGACGATCCTGCTCCTGGGCGGTCTGTCCGACGATTGAGCAGGGTGCCCCGGACGCGTGCCGATCAGTATTCCCCTTCGGGAGGGTTCCATGAGACGTGTGGTTGCAGCAGTACTTGCCATTGCCGTGCTGGTTCCGGCTGTCGCGGGTGCGGAGTCCCGGCTCCTTTTCCTGGACGGTGCGCGTGTTCAACGGGACGTGACGGTCCGGGGCGGCTATGGTGAGCTTCACCTGCCCGGGTCAATGCTGCCCGAATCCCTGCGGGTCAAACCGCTGGGCACGGGAGCCATCACCCGGGTGGAAGTCATCCCGTCTGCCGGTGTCCCGGATACACGGGCGACAGCCGCCCTGCAGGGCAAGCGGGATGCCCTCCGCGACCGGTTGCGGGTTCTTGCCGACCGGGAGGCGATTTTCCGGGCTGCGGCAAAGTCCCAGAGCGGCAGGGCGCCGCGCCGGACGAAAACCAGTCCGGAGCCCCTGGAAATGGTCCGATCGGGCACCTGGTTCGCCCTGGGGAATCTGGAGGCGGTGCAGGCCCAGCAGCGGCGCATCGAGCGGGAACTTGCCGCCCTTGAGGCATCCCTGACACCGGGAGGGGACGGCGGCAGCATCGTCAAGGTCTGGCTGGCTCCTGCCGCCGGCAGTGTCCGGGTAACCTATCTGGTGAAGGGGCAGGGCTGGCAGCCCCGCTACGAGTTCCGCATGGCCGGCGCCGGTGTGGCCGAGACTCTGGTGCGGGCCAAGCTTCCCCCTCTCCCGGCAACCGCTTCCCTCGTGGTGGTGCCCTGGCGCCTGGCCGACGGCTGGCAGGGGGATTTCTCGCCCTGGCCGGTTTCCGCCGACCTGGCAATTGTTGCTTCTTTCCGTCTTCCCCTGCAGAGCGAGGAACTCCACAGGGGCGCCGTTCACGCCCTTTCCCTGGTGATGAACAATACGTCGGGCATGGCCATGCCGCCGGGGGTGGCCGCCGGTTTCTGGCAGGGGGAGTATCTGGGCACGGTGGCTTTTGCCGGGTGCCCCGCGCCCGGCTCCCTGCCCCTGGTATTCGGCCGATAGCGCCGGTTCCGGATCCGCGGCTGCCGGGGGACTCTTCCGGTTTGCGGCCCGGTTGACGGTCCGGTATCCCGCCGATGCGGAAAGCCTTTTTGCTTGATAAATGCGCTTGAATAGGTTAGTTTGCCGGTTTATATCAAGCACATCCGGGACAGTGGCTGTCGACATGAGGAGGGGGTTGTCGCGCGTGGAAGAGCTGAGTGACCTGTTATTGCAGCGCCGCAGGAAAGTGGACCTGTTATGGGAGTCGGGTATCAATCCCTATCCCAATGATTTCAAGCCTCTTCATACCTCTGAAGACGTGCAGGTTGCCTATGGTGCCTGTGCGGATATCCCCGAAAACCCCGAGGAAGTGTTTGTCGTCGCCGGCCGGATCATGGCCCGCCGCTCCTTCGGCAAGGCCGCCTTTATCCAGATTCAGGACCGCAAGGGCCGGATCCAGGTCTACGTGAAGAAAGATGCCCTGGGTGAGGAGGAATTCGCCGCCTTTGAATCCCTGGACATCGGTGATATTGTCGGCGTCAGCGGCCATCCGTTCCGTACCAAGACCGGAGAGCTGTCCCTGCATGCCCACCAGCTGCGCCTGCTGACCAAATCCCTCCTGCCCCTTCCGGAGAAGTTCCATGGCCTGACCGATGTGGAAACCCGCTATCGGCAACGCTACGTGGATCTCATCGTCAACCCTGAAGTAAAGGATGTCTTTATCAAGCGGGCCCGGATCATCCAGCTTATCCGCGAATACATGCTGCGCCATGAGTTCCTCGAGGTGGAGACGCCCATGATGCAGCCGATTCCCGGCGGCGCGACGGCACGGCCCTTCGTTACCTACCACAACGCCCTTGATCGCCAGCTCTATCTGCGCGTCGCCCCGGAGCTGTACCTGAAACGGCTTCTGGTGGGCGGCTTCGAGAAGGTCTTCGAAATCAACCGCAATTTCCGCAACGAGGGGATTTCCGTCCGCCACAACCCGGAATTCACCATGATGGAGTTTTACCAGGCCTACGCAACCTTTGACGAGCTCATGGATTTCACCGAGGGGCTGTTCTGCCACGTGGCCGAACAGTTGCTCGGCACCCTGGACATCACCTGCCAGGGGACACCCATCAGTTTCCGTCGTCCCTGGAAACGGCTTACCGTCATCGAGGCCATTCTGGAATACGGCGCCATTGATGCAAAATCACTTGCCGACCGGGATCTGGCCTACAGCTATGCCCGGTCCCTGGGACTTGCCCTGCCCGAGGATGTGGGCTACGGCAAGCTGGTGACGGAACTGTTCGAGGAGGTGGCGGAAAGCAAGCTGATCCAGCCGACGTTCATTACCGCCTACCCCACCGAGGTGTCACCCCTTTCCCGTAAAAATGATCAGGATCCGGAAGTTGTTGACCGCTTTGAGCTGTTCTGCGCCGGCCGCGAGATCGCCAATGCCTTTTCCGAGCTGAACGATCCGGTGGATCAGAAGGAGCGGTTCCTTGCCCAGGTTGCGGCAAAGGACAAGGGTGATGAGGAGGCCCATTTCATGGATGAGGATTACATCAGGGCCCTGGAACACGGTATGCCGCCGGCTGCCGGGGAAGGCATCGGCATCGACCGGCTGGTCATGCTCCTGACCGATTCCCCGTCCATCCGGGATGTCATCCTGTTCCCCCAGCTCCGGAAAGAAGCCCGCTGATGTCCTACGAGTTTCTTGTCAGCCTGCGCTATCTGCGCGCCAAACGGAAATCCACGTTCGTTTCCATCATTACGTTCATTTCCACGGCCGGGGTAGCCCTGGGCGTCATGGCCCTTATCGTGGTGCTGGCGGTGATGACCGGGTTCGAAGAGGACCTGAAGGAGAAGATTCTCGGTACCAATGCCCACGTGGTCGTGTTGAAGGCAGGTGGTGAAATCGACCGCCACGGAGAAATCCAGGAGCAGCTGCGGCGCATCCCGGGTGTTGTGGCCGGAACGCCTTTTGTGTACAGTCAGGTAATGCTTTCCACGGGCAGCCATGTGTCCGGGGTTGTCCTGCGGGGTATCGAACCGCACAGTGATGCCCGGGTGACCAGCCTGGGGAAATCCCTCGTTGCAGGGAGGCTGGCCGATCTTGCCGCTGCCGGTGCTCCGGGCGGGGGCGAGGGGGCGCTGCCCGGCCTGATTCTCGGCAGTGAGCTGGCAAAGAACCTCAACCTGCAGATCGGTGATTCCCTGAACGTGGTTTCACCGCTGGGTACCATGACCCCCTTCGGCATGGTGCCGAAGCTGAAACGGTTCCGGGTGGCGGGACTGTTCAACACCGGCATGTACGAGTACGATTCAACCCTGGCTTACGTGGGTCTCGCCGCGGCCCAGGAATTCCTGTCCCTGGGAACGGCGGTGACCGGCATCCAGTTGCGGGTGGCGGATGTGTACCGGGCCGATGCCATTGCCCGGACCATCAACGAGCGGTTGGGCGGGGACTATTTCGCCCGGGACTGGATGAGCATGAACAAGAATATCCTCTTCGCCCTCAAGACGGAGAAGATCGTCATGTTCATCATTCTCACCCTGATTGTGCTGGTGGCGGCCTTCGGCATCGCTTCAACCCTGTTCATGGTTGTCATGGAAAAAACCAAGGATATCGCCATCTTGAAATCGATGGGCGCAACGGGCGCCAGTATCATGAAAATCTTTGTTCTGGAGGGCCTGATCATCGGCTGCGCCGGAACCGTGCTCGGCGTTGCCGGCGGACTGCTCCTGGCCCATAACCTGGGCGCTCTCGTCGAGCTGATCAAGCGACTGACCGGTTTTGAGCTGTTCAGCCGCGACATCTACTATCTTGACCACTTTCCCTCCCAGGTGGTGGCCGGTGATGTGTACATCATTTCCCTGACGGCCATAGTCATCTCCTTTGCCGCGACACTCTATCCGTCGTGGCAGGGGTCGCGGCTGCCGCCGGCCGAGGCGCTCCGCTATGAGTAGTGCATTGCTCCGGGTCAGCGGTCTGTACAAATCCTTCGGCATGGGCTCGGCCAGCGTCCCTGTGCTGAACGGCGTTGATTTCTCCGTCGGGGCAGGGGAGACGGTTGCCCTGGTGGGGATTTCAGGCGCCGGCAAGAGCACCCTGCTCCATGTCATCGGCACCCTGGAGCGGCCCACGTCGGGCACGGTCCTGTTTCGCGGCGAGAACGTGTTCACCATGAACGATGCAGCCCTGGCCACGTTCCGCAATCGTTCCATCGGCTTTGTTTTTCAGTTTCACCACCTGCTGCCCGAGTTCACGGCCCTGGAAAATGTCATGATGCCGGCGCTCATCAGCAGGATGGAAAAGCCGGCAGC
>CAYSWG010000170.1:0-5843 GCA_964434465.1 uncultured Geobacteraceae bacterium | reverse complement strand
ACATATGGCTCACACAGTGTTGATAGTTGACGACTCGGCCTCCATGCGGCAAATGGTTTCCTTTACCCTCAAAGATGCAGGCTATGATGTAATCGTCGCCGCCAACGGCAAGGATGCCCTGATGAAACTCGACGGAGCTAAAATCGCCATGGTCGTTACCGACCTGAATATGCCGGAAATGGACGGTATCCAGCTCATCAGGCAGCTGCGCACCATGCCCGGATTCAAGTTCATTCCCATTGTCATGCTCACCACCGAATCCCAGGATGCAAAAAAACTGGCAGGAAAACAGGCAGGAGCCAGCGGCTGGATCGTCAAACCGTTCCAACCGGATCAACTTCTGGACACCATCAAGAAATTCGTCAAATAAGTCTCAACGATAATTCGGTCATCAATCTCTTACATAAGGAGCAGCTATGGACATCAGGTTCGAACAGTCGGGTAGCAATGCAACACTGGCCATTTCCGGGGATCTGGCGATAGACACGGCAGAAACCATGAAGTCAGGCATTGCCGAGGC
Source organism: uncultured Geobacteraceae bacterium (assembly GCA_964434465.1). Lineage (GTDB taxonomy): Bacteria > Desulfobacterota > Desulfuromonadia > Geobacterales > Geobacteraceae > RPRC01. The sequence continues at coordinate 5,323 of CAYSWG010000170.1, read as the reverse complement.
ATTGACCGAAGCGGACACCATCATGCTTGATCTTTCAGGGGTAACCGGCCTGGATCTCTGCGCAATGCAGCTGCTTTGCTCCGCCCATCGGACGGCAACGATCCTGGGAAAAAACCTCTCCCTGATCAGTGTCAGCGAAGGATTCACCAGAGACACGCGTCGCGCCGGGTTCAGTCGCCATATCAGCTGTCAGACCTGTAACGAATCCCGCTGCATGTGGCTCGGTTGATTTTTTGGAGAGAACCACTATGTCACACGCCGAAAACCACCGGGAAGCATTTCGTGAAGAAGCATTCGAACTTCTGGTCGAACTGGAATCTGCCCTGCTGGAACTGGAAGAGCACCCCGAAGAGAAGGAACTGATCGGCAGAACATTCCGGGCTATGCACACCATCAAGGGGTCCGGCGCAATGTTCGGGTTCACAACCATCTCCCGGTTCACCCATGACGTGGAAACGGTCTTTGATCTGGTACGGAACGGCATGCTTCCGGTGAGCAAAACACTCATTGACAATACCCTTAAGGCCTGCGACCTGATTCGCCTCATGCTTGACGGAGAAGATTCCGTGGACGACGCGGCGCGAGAAGAACTCACCGCGGCATTCCGGAACATGACACGTGCTGCGGGACAGGCCGACAGGGAAACGCCGTCCAACCCGGTTACTGTAAAACCACATACATTGAGCAGTAGCACAGAGACCGTCTATCGCATCAGGTTCGTACCCGCCCAAGAAATATTCCTTACCGGCACCAGTCCACTCATGCTGCTGGGGGAGCTTGAGCAACTGGGCAGCTGCAAAACAATAGCCCATCTTGACAAAATTCCCCCCATCGACGAGCTCGTTCCAGAGCATTGCTACACCTATTGGGACATCATCCTCACCACGACCCGCGAATACAATGCCATCAAGGATGTATTCATCTTTGTCCAGGATGATTGTGAATTGAGGATTGATGTCATTGCGTCCGGCGCTAGCGTGCCAGACGCTCCAACCACGAAGAAACTGGGGGAAATTCTGGTGGAGCGCGGTGATCTGCGCCAGGAAGACATGGAAAAGATGCTTTCCTCCCAGAAACGGTTTGGGGAAATTCTCGTGGACTCGGGACTGGCAAGTCCCTCCCAGATAGAGGCGGCACTGGTTGAGCAGCAACAGATCCGGGAAGTGCAGCAGAAGATGCAGGTATCCGAGGCGGCAGCCAGCATTCGCGTTCCCTCGGAACGTCTTGACAATCTGGTCAACCTGGTCGGTGAACTGGTCACCGTTCAGGCACGACTGAGCAGAACCGCCGGGATGCGCAACGACGCCCAATTAAGTCTGCTGGCCGAAGAAGTGGAGCGGCTCACCTCTGAACTGCGGGACAACACCCTTACCATCCGCATGATGCCCATCGGCACCTGCTTCAGCAAATTCAAGCGTCTGGTGCGTGACCTGGCGGGCGAACTGGGCAAGGACGTGGACATGGTCACCGAGGGAGCGGAAACAGAACTGGACAAGACAGTTATCGAGCGGCTCAACGATCCCCTGGTGCATCTCATCCGAAACAGTATGGACCACGGCATTGAAACACCTGATGCCAGGGTCATCGGCGGCAAACCTCGTCAGGGCACGATCCGCCTGACCGCACGTCACGCAGGTGACAACGTAACCATTACCATTGAGGACGATGGCGCCGGCATGAATCGGGACGCCATCCGGGCCAAGGCCATCGAAAAGGGTTTGATAGGTGCCGGTGCCGAACTGGCAGACAAGGACCTGTACGCCCTTATCTTTGCACCTGGTTTTTCCACCGCCAAAAAGGTCACCGGAGTATCCGGGCGCGGCGTCGGCATGGATGTGGTCATGCGCGCCATTGACTCGCTGCGGGGGACCATCGACATCGACAGCCATCAAGGCAGCGGCACAACCATCACCATTAAACTGCCCCTGACTCTGGCTATCATCGAGAGTCTTCTTGTCCGTATTGCCGATGAGAGTTTCGTCATGCCTCTGTCCCTGGTGGAAGAATGCATCGAATTGACCCGGGATGACGTTGCCAGGGCAAACGGCCGGCAATTAGTCACCGTTCGGGACAGGATCATCCCCTACATATCCCTGCGCGAATCATTTGCCCTCAAGGGATCAATCCCCGATATCGAGCAGGTTGTCATCACCAACGTCTCCGGCAATCGGGTCGGCTTTGTTGTCGACACCGTCGTCGGTGAACACCAGACCGTCATTAAATCCCTGGGCAGAGCTTACCGCAACGTGGCAGGCATTTCCGGTGCGACAATCCTGGGTGACGGCAACGTGGCCCTGATCCTTGACATGCCCCGCCTGATAAAGGAAGCGGAACCCGTCCAGGTAAACGGCTGAACGCCACGTATATTTCGCTGCAAGGAGCACAACATGACCACCTCGATCGTGACTGAAACAACCCAGTATCTTACCTTTCGGCTGCAGGAGGAGACCTATGCCGTTGATGTGGCCAATATACGGGAAATTCTTGATTATACCGCGGTTACCAAGGTCCCGAAAACTCCCGACTTCCTGCGCGGTGTGTTCAATCTGCGCGGCAGCGTCGTGCCGGTTGTGGACCTGAAGCACAAGTTCGGGTTCTCCTTCACCGAGAAGACAGTGCACACCTGTATTATCGTCATGGAACTAGCTATAGACGGCGAGACGGTAGTGCTTGGCGCCCTGGCCGATGCTGTTCAGGAGGTACTGGACCTGGAAGCTGCCCAGATCGAGCCGGCGCCGCGTATCGGCACCCGGCTCAACACCGAGTTCATCAGGGGCATCGGCAAACACAATAGCAGATTTCTCATAATCCTGGATATCGGCAAAATTTTCAGCTTCGATGATGTTTCCGTCCTCAGGGACGGCATATCCGACGAGGGCACCTGTCCAATCACGCACTGAGACCATCGTAGAGCGCTGCAACACAGAAAGGAGCTTTATCAATGAAGGTGAACAATCTGAAAGTCGGTATTCGTCTTGGCCTGGGATTCGGCGCCATACTGCTGTTCCTGATCGCCATAACCTTCCTCGGTGTGCAGGGTATGGCCGGAATCGATACGGCCCTGGAACGGATCGTCAAGGTCAACAATGAAAAGACAAAACAGGTAAACAACGCAACACTGGCAATTGAAGTGCTGATACAGAACATTCAGCTGATGATGCTGCGCGATCAGACCGGACGCCTTGAGGCGAAACAGGAAATCGACCGGGTCAGAGCGGAGTACCGCGTGTGCATGGAAAAGCTGGATCAGTTGGAAGAAAATGAAAAGGGAAAGGAGCTGATCGCCAAAGCAAAACTGGCCATTGAAACGGCACGCAAGGCAAATAACGATGTCATCGAGTTGTCCCTTGCCGGGAAAACTGCTGAAGCCCTTGCCGTGTTCAACAAGGACGGTCTGCCCCTTACCCTGAAAATAAAACAGGCATTCCGGGAGCTTATCGCTTTTCAGGAAGAACGGATCGCCTTCCGGGTCGATGAGGCCTATAATCTGTACACCAGCACCCGGAGAATGAACCTGGTCATGGCCGGGATTGCCCTCCTGCTTGGCGCGCTCATCTCATTTTTTATTACCAGGAGTATAACCCGCCCGCTCAGTGAAGCGGTCAGCGCATCGGACAGACTGGCCGCCGGTGATCTGAACGTGCACATTGAGGCCAGGACTACCGACGAAACCGGCCGACTGCTCCGATCCATGGCGAATATGGTCGAAAAGCTCCGTAACGTGGTGGTGAATGTGAAAAGTGCTTCAGCCAATGTTGCCTCAGGGAGCCATGAACTGAGCTCCAGCTCTGAGCAGATGTCCCAGGGAGCCACGGAGCAGGCAGCCGCCGCGGAAGAAGCATCGTCTTCCATGGAAGAGATGTCCTCAAATATCAAGCAGAACGCCGAGAATGCCCAACAGACCGAGCGGATCGCCCTGAAATCCGCCGAGGATGCCATGGAGGGCGGCAAAGCTGTACAGGACAGCGTCAAGGCCATGAAGGAAATTGCCGCCAAAATCTCCATCATCGAGGAGATTGCCCGCCAGACCAATCTTCTGGCCCTCAATGCCGCCATCGAGGCGGCCCGGGCCGGCGAGCACGGCAAGGGTTTCGCAGTGGTCGCCTCAGAGGTGCGAAAACTGGCCGAACGAAGCCAGACTGCTGCAGCGGAGATCAGCCAACTGTCAACCTCCAGCGTCGGCATCGCCGAGCGAGCCGGTGAAATGCTGCAGCGCATGGTTCCCGATATCCAGCGGACCGCGGAACTGGTCCAGGAAATCAGTGCCGCCTGCCGGGAGCAGGATATGGGCGCCGAACAGATCAACAAGGCCATTCAGCAGCTCGACCAGGTGATCCAGCAGAATGCCGCGGCATCGGAGGAAATGGCCTCCACGGCAGAAGAACTTTCCGGCCAGGCGGAACATCTGCAGAATACCATCACGTTTTTCAAGGTTGACGATGACAATACGCTACCCGCAAAAAAACCCAGACCGGCAAAACAGTCACTGAAAACCGCCGGTATAACCAGGGAGCTCAACCTGTCTCGCTCAACGGCCAACGGATATGACCACGGCACATCAGGAATCCCGACGACACGCAAGGCCGCCGCCGGCTTCAGCCTGAACCTCACTGACGGCGCCGACAAGTACGACGAAGAATTCGAACGGTTCTGAACCAGTGCTGCCAGAGCCCCGTGCGGAGCCGGTCCAGCACCGGTCCCGCACGGTACAACCTGCTCAAGGCCTCTGCGGTAGTTTTTCGACAACCTGCTCAACCGGGAGAGAGGATCATCACTACCCATGGGACCAAACCTCGCCGCAAACAGCCCGAAGGCTCCCGTTCCCCTACCCCGCTGGAACGGCACCGAACGCTCCCCGGGGGAGGCCGTATTGAACGATCGGGAATTCCGGCACTTGAGCACGCTGATCCATGAACAGTGCGGAATCAAACTCTCTACGAACAAGGCTACAATGCTGGAAACGAGATTGCGCAAGCGATTGCGCGCCTTGGGCTTAAGCACGTTCACCAGCTACTGCGACTTTCTTTTTACCCCCCCCGGTCTGGCGGAAGAGCTGCCGGCGCTGATTGATGCGGTCACCACCAACAAGACGGATTTTTTCCGTGAACCCGCCCACTTCGACTTTCTGTTGCGCACAGCAGTACCGGCATTTCTCAGCCGGGAATTCTCTGGCTCGGCACGACCTTTGCGTGTATGGAGTGCCGGTTGTTCCACCGGGGAAGAACCCTATACTTTGGCCATGCTGCTTCGGGAATACTGTAGCGGCAGACAGGGCCTTGACTTCTCGATCCTGGCAACGGATATCTGCACAGCAGTGCTGGAA
>CAYSWG010000169.1:0-5869 GCA_964434465.1 uncultured Geobacteraceae bacterium | reverse complement strand
CCCCCATCCTGGAATCGCTGCTCCGTGAAACCCTGCGGGAAACCATAGATTTCTGGGAAAATAGTTCCGCCGTCGAGACCTGGCTTGCCAACAAGAAAACCCTGTTCCGCTCCGACATGAGCGCACGCATTGCCCACATCGGCAAACCCTATTTCGCCGGACTGCGGCAGCAGCTTGCCGCGGCAACAAGTTTCGCCGAACTGCTGCAGGTACCGGACTATTCCGGCATTGCCAACCGGTTCCGCGGCTGCATGGACGAGGAAGAACCGGCCCTGGATCGCATCTACTACCTGTTCTACCTGCTCGGCCTGCCCGGAATGACCCACCTTAAAGACCACCTGCTCTGGGATTTGAACCGGATGCTGCGCATCGTCAAAAGTGCCTGCAATGAAAGAGAGATGCTCAGCTTTCTGGAGCGCATTTTCCAGCTGTTTGAGAGCCAGAAAGCCAGTCACATGGGGACGCTGCTCGACTGCATCCTGACCCTGGGCAAGGAAGTAATCGACCTGGGCAACCCGGCTCTGGCGGGCTCCTTGATCGACCGGCTGGTCGCCTTCGGCTTCGTCCCCGGCAACGTCTTCGGCATCAACCGGGACTGGCAAGTCTGCATCGACAAGAATCACATCAAGAACATCAGGGTCTGGATGGAACTCATCGAATGCAGCCCCCAGCAGATGCTCAAGCTGCTCTCCGCCCTGGTGGTAAATCTGCGAGTACGGGGCATTTTCATCTCCGACACCGATCTGTTCCAGAGAGACATCACCAAGCTGCTCAACTCGGATATCGCCCCCATCTACAAGATGGTCAAGCAACTGGCCCGTATTTTTCCCGTGTACTACAGCGAAATCGGCGCCGAAGGGGAACTGCGTGACATTACGACGAAAATGGACGAGGTTTCCTTCCGCCAGGACCGGCTGATCCACTTTCTGCGCAAACAGGTGCACACGGAGAGCAACAACACCCACATCGAACTGACCCGCAAGATCATCCGCTTCTGGTATGATGGCAACACAGCGCCCCTGCGGGAGGCGATTCCTGAAGATGTGTTCCTTTCCCTGCAGAGCAGCGGCGAATGGTTCGAACCGGTCCACAACATCGTCACCAGCCTCTGCACCGCCTGCCGGGCGGAACCGGAAGAACTCCTGGAGCGGGGAAACCTCAACCTGACGAAGCACCTGAAGGGACACCTGAAGCGGGACCAGGTCCGCTTCAAAGGCATTCTCGACCTGTACAAGCTCTTGAAAACCAAGTACACCCTGGACTTCCACAACATCGTTCCGGTAATGCGGCAACTGCACAGCTTTCCGGAAGAAGAAATCGCCGAGTTCCGGAGTCACCTGGAAGGCAACAACCCGGAGGCTGCCCTGCGCCGGGTGTACTATTTCATGGAGCGGCTGCGGGAAACCATCCTCGATCCGGCCCGTTCCGAAGCCTGCGAGGACATTTATCACAAACGGCACATCGCCGCCGGCATCCCCTCAATGTACGGCAAGTATCATGAAGCCAAGTTCGAAGCCCTCGGCCTGACCTTCCGCCTGGAACGACTTGCCGCAGCGCTGATGGCACAGCTCATCGGCCAGATCAACATGAACTACATCACCGCCAAGTCCCTGCGGCGTATTGCCCGGATCATCGAACTGTTCCGTCACGGCCTGCTCCTGGACGGCATAACCAACCAGGGTTTCGACTCGAACCTGAAGATGTTCCAGTACAGTCTGACTTCGGCCAGCTTTACCCTGGACCAGTTCGTCAACCTGTTCCAGTTCATGGCCCAGAACATCCGGGAAATCATCTTCGAGTATTTCCTGCGCAATTTCGACAACCCTCTGAAAATTATCGCCCTGCAGCAGCTTCGCCAGCAGCACCCCACGAACACGGCCGACCAACAGGAAGTGCACCGGATTTCCGAAAAATTCTATCGGGAAGTCCTCTCCTCGGCGTTCCTGGTCCAGCAGTTGGACAACTTCATTTCCGACGTGCTGAATACCCTGCGCACGATGGTCGGCGGCCTGTCTCCGGAAGTGCTGCGCAACATGATGAGTTACGACCCGGACCTGATAATCAGCCCCATCTACCGGAGCACACCGGAGACGGACAACCAGATTTTCCTCGGCGCCAAGGCCTACTTCCTCAAGCAACTCTACGCCAAGGACTTTCCCATTCCGGCCGGTTTCATCCTCACCACCGAATTGTTCCGCCATCGGCGGGCGGTCCTGCAGCACCAGGAACTTACCAACGAAATCGAGGATCTCGTCCGGCAGAAAATTAGTGAACTGGAGGAGATCACCGGCAGAAAACTGGGCGACCCGAACGCACCGCTGCTATTTTCGGTCCGCTCCGGCACCGCCATTTCCATGCCCGGCGCCATGGATACCTACCTGAACGTGGGTATGAACGACCAGGTCGCCGAAGGGTTCAGTCGTCAGCCGAACATGGGCTGGACCGCCTGGGACTGCTACCGGCGCTTTCTCCAGGGCTGGGGCATGGCCCACGGCATCCCCCGGGACGAGTTCGACCGCCGTATCTCCCACTACAAGAACCTCCACCAGGTTGCTCGCAAGGTACAATTTACGGAAAATCAGATAAGGGAAGTTACCCTCTCCTACCGGGATCTACTCAAAGAACACCGGGTCCATGTGGAACAGGATCCCTTCCGGCAGATCATGCAGGCCATTTTCGCCACCATGGATTCCTGGTACACGGAACGGGCCAAAACTTACCGCCGTCACCTGCAGATCGCCGAAGAGTGGGGCACGGCCGTCATAGTCCAGCAGATGGTGCTCGGCAACCTGGGGGCCGATTCGGGCACCGGCGTGGTTTTTACCCGCGACCCCCTTGAAGACAAGCCGGGCGTCAGCCTCTACGGTGACTTCACCCTCTTCAGCCAGGGAGAAGACGTGGTTTCCGGTCTGGTGCACACCCTGCCCCTTTCGGAACGGCAGCGGCGCAACGCCCCGGGCAATATCACCCTTTCCCTGGAAAAGGATTTCCCCGAAGTCTACGGGGAACTGCTCCACCGCTCTCAACTGCTGGTGGAAGAGTACGGCTTCAATCACCAGGAACTGGAATTCACCTTCGAATCGCCGCGGCGGGGAGACTTTTACATCCTGCAGACCCGGGACTACACTACCAGCCAGACGGAAAAATTCTGTGTTTTTGCTGCGGACCAGGCATCCATGGCGTTTCTCGGTTCCGGCATCGGCATTGGTGGCGGGGCCATGAACGGCGTGCTGGTCTTCGACCGGGAGGATCTGCAGAATGCCGAAACCCGGTTCCCCGGCCGGAAAACCATCCTGGTCCGCCCGGATACGGTACCCGACGATATCGACATGATTTTCGACTGCGACGGCCTCCTTACAGCCCGGGGCGGCGCCACGTCCCACGCCGCCGTCACCGCTGCCCGACTGGGAAAAATCTGCATTGTCAACTGCAAGGTGCTGCAGGTGTTCGAATCGGAAAAGAAATGCTCCATCAGCGGCACCGAACTGCATCTGGGTGATGAAATTGCCATTGACGGCCGCCTGGGGAACATCTACCGGGGCAACTACCCGGTTGAATTCACGGAAAGCTACTAGCGGCTGCTGCCTCCAACCGGACAGCCGTGCTACATATCATCAAGGAGGACAACTATGAGTGCTGGAGAAACGTCAGCGCAGCCCCTGGGCATCAACGGCCTGGGCCGCATCGGCAAATTAACCCTGTGGAACAATCTGCTCCACAAGCGGTTCGACCGGATTATCGTCAACACGGGACGTGAAGTGGGTAAATGTCTGGACGACCTGATACAGGTAATCGAAACCGACTCGACCTATGGTCCCCTGGGAAAATTTCTTTACGGCTACAGCCGCTCCTGCGAAGTCAAAGTAGTTGATGCCGACCAGGCAATCCTGGAAATCGACGGCACCATGGTGAAAATTCTCCGTCAGGCACGCAACCCGAAGGACATAGCCTGGCGGAAGGAAGGTGTCCGCCTGGTTGTGGAAACCACCGGCCAGTTTCTCGATCCGACCATCCCGGCAGACCAGTCAGGGGGCAGCCTGCGCGGGCATCTGGAAGGAGGCGCGGAAAAAGTCCTGGCGTCGGCGCCCTTCAAGATTAAGGACAAAACCAGGGAACTCCCCGACGACAGTATCCTCCTCGTCCAGGGCATCAATCACACGGATTTCGACCCAAGCAGGCATCACGTCATTTCCGCCGCTTCCTGCACTACAACCGGTTTGGCCCACATGATCAAACCGCTCCTGGAAAACAAGGAGACCTCCCACATCCTCACGGCCTCCATGTCAACCATCCATGCGGCCACCAACACCCAGAGCGTTCTGGACGCGGTGCCGAAAACCGGTGCCAGCGACCTGCGCAAAAACCGTTCGGTGATGAACAACATCATTCTCTCCACCACCGGCTCGGCCAAGGCCCTGGAAAAGGTCCTGCCGGAAATCAAGCGGGTCGGCTTCATGGCCGACTCGGTGCGGATCCCGACCAGCACCGTCTCACTGATAATTCTCAACCTGACCTTCCACACCCCCCTCGATGAGGCGGGTGAGCCGGTCATCACCCATCTGCTGCTCAACGATATCTACCGCCAGGCCGGCGCCGGATCCCAGGCAGGCATGCTGGTCTACAGCGACCGGCAGAACGTCTCCTCCGATCTGATCGGCGTTCCTGCCGCCGTGGTCCTTGAAGGGCACGAGACCCACACCAGGACCGGCTTCATCAACCTGCCGCCGGAAACCCTGGCCAGCATCGGACTTCCCTCTGATGCAGAAGTGCAGATTCCCGTCACCCACGCCAAACTGTTCGGCTGGTACGACAATGAATATGGCAGCTATGTGAATTGCCTGGGAGAACTGACCGGCTATCTGGCCCGCAATATGGGCTGAACGCCGCAAATAACCTGACACGACAAAGGGCCGTGCGATTGCTCTCACACGGCCCTTTGTCGTCAGAACATCCTGAACAGCCCCTAATTCAGCCCGTCTGCACCTGGATGCGCCGCGGCTTGGCCGCCTCGGCCTTCAACAGCCGCAGGGTCAGTACGCCATTGGCATATTCGGCGCTGGTCCGTTCCTGGTCAATAACCTCCGGCAGCTGGAACTGCCGGTAGTAGCCCATCAGTTCAAACTCCCGATAGAGATCAGTACCATGGGACTCGGGGCTAATTTTGCCCTGTATGGTGAGAATCCCCCTGTCGATACCCACATCCAGATGATCCTTGCCGACGCCGGGCAGATCGGCGGTTATGGTGAGGCCTTCTTCCGTTTCTACGATATCCACTGCCGGGCGGAGATACCGTTCCGCGGACCGGGTTTCCTCCCGCCGCTCCGGTGTCCGCTGTTCGCCCGAATTGGTTATGCTCTTGTCCAGCATGGTAAAACCTCCTCTCTCATACATGGTGACACCCATGGTTTCAGGAAACCGTTACGGCAACCTTCTTCGGCACCGCCGCCTGCACTTTGGGCAGAACTATGGTCAGCAGGCCGTCACGGCTCAGGGCCGTTACTTTGCTGCTGTCGATTTCCGCCGGCAATTCCAGCGTACGGCTGAATTTACCCGTACCCCGTTCATTGCGGTGCCAGACGTGCTGTTTCGGAATCTCCGGCGCTTTCCGCTCGCCGGATACCGTCAAGGTATTGCGCAACACGGAAATATCGATGCTTTTCGGATCAACACCCGGGACCAACGCCTCAACATGAACAGTTGCGCCATCTTCACGAATGTTCACCAGGGGAAAACGCCGCGTCCCGCCGCCCGTGAGAAACTGCGGGGTCAGTACCCTGCCCAGACCAACGCCCCGAAACGCCTCGTCCATTTCACGCCTCAAACTGTCCAATTCCCGGAACACATCCCAGTTTGCCATGATTTCCGCCTC
>CAYSWG010000168.1:0-5874 GCA_964434465.1 uncultured Geobacteraceae bacterium | reverse complement strand
CCGTCATGAATCATGACGATCTCATCGCCGGACACCTCCATCGCCCGCAAGCCGTTGAGCACCGAGTGCTGCCGTTCCCGGCCGCCGGCAACGATCTTCCGGACCTTGCTGAAACCGAAGCGTTCCACCACGTTCTCCCGGCAGTAGGCAATTTCATCTTCCGGGATGATCAGGTAAATCTGGTCCACACAGACCGCTGCCTGGAACACTGCAAGGGTGTGGGCCAGGATCGGCTTGCCGGCCAGGCGCAGGTACTGCTTGTTAATGCCGGCACCCATGCGCTTGCCCATGCCTGCCGCGGGAATCAGGGCCGTTACCCCCATCGCCTTTCAACCTTTCATTCCGGCATGCGATACCGGATCAATGACAGCATGTCTTTCGAGTTGATTACTATAGTTGCACGCTCTTTTTCCGGTCAATGAAAAAGTTGCCGGCCATCATTCGCCTTGCATTTTTCCCTGGGCACAGCTACTCTTTCGGCCGGGGAGTGCCCATGGATCCGGTACGGCATCTGAAAGTTTCCATAGTTGTTCTCGGCCTGCTGGTAAGCTTTGGTGTCGTGGGCTACAGGACAATCGAAGGGTGGGACACCCTCGACTCCCTGTACATGACCATCATCACCCTGGCCACCGTCGGCTTCAAAGAGGTCCATACCCTCAGCAGTCCCGGAAAAATCTTCACCATACTGCTCATCGTTTTCGGCGTCAGCGTGCTCGGCTACATCGTCGGCAGTCTGGCGCAGATCATGTTTGAGGGGCAGTTCCAGCGCATCGTCGGGAGAAAAAAGGTGGAAAAGAAGATTGAAGCCCTTGAGAATCATTACATTGTCTGCGGTTTCGGCCGCATGGGTGCACTGATCTGCCGGGAGTTCTCCGCCAAACCGCTCCCCTTTGTCGTCGTGGAAAAAAGCCACGACGTTGCGGAGAAACTCGCTGAAGAAAGCTACCTTTTCTTGCGGGGCGATGCCACCGACGACGATACCCTGCTGAAAGCCGGCATCAAAAAAGCCAGGGGGCTCATCTCCGTGGTGGCTTCCGACACGGAAAACGTCTATATCACTCTGACCGCCCGCGGCCTGAATCCCGATCTGTTCATCCTGGCCCGCTCCGGCGATGAAGGTTCGGACATCAAACTGAAACGGGCCGGCGCCAGCAAGGTCGTCTCCCCGTACCTGATCGGTGGGAGCCGCATGGCCCAGGCGATTCTGCGGCCCAACGTGGTTGATTTTATCGAGATAGCCACGGGGAGAGAACACCTGGAACTGCAGATGGAAGAAATCCTCATTCCGTCCGAGTCGGGGTTCATCGGGGAAACTCTGGTAACTGCCGGTTTCCGCAAGGAGACCGGCGCCATGATTGTCGGCATCAAGAAAGCAAACGGCAGCATGGTGTTCAATCCCGAATCCCACACCCGCATCGAAGATCAAGACACCCTCATTGTGCTCGGCGAGCCGGCTGCGATTCTCAAGCTGGAAAAGCTCGTCCTGTGCGGCAGCTGCGCTGAAGCTGTCATCAAACGCCACAAGCAGACAACCCATGAAAACTGACCAGATATTCGTCCACGTCCCCTATGCCCTGCTCCGGGATCAATTGGACTTTATTCTCCGGCGACGCATCAACCCGGAAATCGCCCTCTCCGGCGACGTACTCGACACCCTCGATCAGCAGGACCTGGCCGATGTTGCCCGGACGCTCCGGCAGAGCGGCTTGCGCTGCACGATCCATGCACCTTTCATGGACATGAGCCCCGGTGCCCTGGACAGCCTGGTACGGCAGGCAACCCGGGAGCGGTTTCGCCAGACCATGACCGTCGCCGCCACCCTGCAGCCGACCATTGTCGTCTTTCACCCCGGCTATGACCGCTGGCGTTTCGGCAGTAGCCGTGACCGCTGGCTGCGACACAGCATCGCAACCTTTCAGGAGGTCCTGGAGCAGGCCACCCCTATCGGCTGCCTGGTTGCCGTGGAGAACATCTTCGAGGAAGATCCGGCACCCCTGCGAGCCCTGCTGGATGCCGTGAATTCGCCCCTTTTCCGTCACTGCTTCGACGTTGGCCACTGGAACCTGTTCTCCAAACACAGCATGGAAGCATGGTTCACCGAACTGGGAGATTACATTGCCGAAGTCCACATCCACGACAACCACGGCACCGCCGACGACCATGCCCCCCTCGGTGAAGCCGGCATCGATTTCGCCTGTTTCTTTCGGTTCATGGCCCGCCATGCCCCCGAGGCCGCCTGGACCATCGAAGCCCATACCAGGCAGGCCGTTGAACGGGCGCTGCATAACCTGGAACCTTACAGGAATCTTCCCGGGAAATCACCTGGCTAAAGGCTGCTCAAGGCCGGGTCACCGCTTTATGAGAACTCGTGTTCCCTGATTTTTTTCTTGACAGGCCGGCGCCCACTCGGCGACAATGCGCCCATGATCAGCTTCTGCCCTGCAAACGTCTTCACTTTTTCCTTTTGGTGCGGTTTCTTTTTTAGACCGTCCACCCGGCGAAGAGGTCTGCTGCAGAACTGACACACAATCAACCAGACCGGAAGCCGAGGGTGGACAGAATAACACCCCCGGCTTTTTTTATTTCAGTGCAGCAGCACAGTGCAGCGAGGGCCGGGGAGATAATTCCTCCGGCCCTTTGCCGTTCCGGAAACAAGGAGCAGGAAAACCATGATTATCGTCATGAAAGCAGGCGCGGCAAAAAAGGACAAGGACGATGTTTTGAAGCGAATCAGGGAACTGGGCTACAAACCCCATGTCATTCATGGTACGACCCGGGATGTCATCGGCGCCGTGGGTGACGAGCGGGGCAAACTGGTTCTCCATTCCCTGGAATCCATGCATGGCGTCGAAAGCGTGGTACCCATTCTCCAGCCCTACAAACTGGCTTCGAGAGAGGTCAAACGGGAGCCCAGCATCATCCGGATCACCGATGCCGTTGCCATCGGCGGCACGCAGTTGGTGGTCATGGCCGGTCCCTGTTCCGTGGAAGGCGAGGAGCAGATCATCGAAACCGCCCTGGCGGTCCGCGACGCCGGGGCACAGATGCTCCGGGGAGGCGCCTTCAAACCGCGCACCTCGCCCTATTCCTTTCAGGGGCTGGAGGAAGAAGGTCTGCAATTGCTGGCCAAGGCACGCGAGGCCAGCGGCCTTCCCTTTGTCACGGAAGTCATCAACCCGGAAACCGTCGAACTGGTTGCCGAATATGCCGACATGCTGCAAATAGGCGCTCGCAATGCCCAGAATTTCGCCCTGCTGAAAAAGGTTGGGCAGCTGCGCAAGCCGGTACTCCTCAAGCGAGGCATGGCCATGACCATCCAGGAATTCCTCATGAGCGCCGAATACATCATGAGCGAAGGGAACCAGGAGGTTATACTCTGTGAACGGGGCATCCGCACCTTCGAGACAGCCACCCGCAACACCCTCGACCTGGCGGCCATTCCCGTTCTCAAGGAGCGGACCCATCTGCCGGTGGTGGCAGACCCCTCCCACGGTACCGGCCATTACCACTATGTGGCAGCCATGGCTTTTGCCGCCGTGGCAGCCGGTGCCGACGGACTGATGATCGAGGTGCACAACGATCCGGAACACGCATCATCCGATGGTCCGCAATCCCTGAAACCAGTCAAGTTTGCCCGGTTGATGGAAAAGCTGAAACTCTTTGCCGCGGCGGCGGACCGGACCCTGTAACTCCGGGCAACGCCGGCAGGAAGCCATTGACATCATGCCTGCTATTGGCTACTCTCCTCACCTCGGCGTCAGGCCGCACCGTTCAGGCATCGCTGTCGATTTCGGAGGTAACCCATGGGAAATACAATCACGCAGGAGCAGGCATCGGAAAAGGCCGGCGAAATCCTCTCCGCCCTGAAGGGGGGCAGTTCGCAGACCGAGAACGTCGATGTGAGCTTTATGCTCTATCTGACCGAACTCATCGCCAACCGCGGCTCGGTCGACGATCCGTCCCTGTCCAGGGAACTGGTTAATGACCTCATTGCCGCCATGATGCAGCACGGTATCAACATGCACGATTGGCCGCTGATACTCGGTCATCTCGTCAAAGCGCTTCACATGATCATTCTCTATAATATTCCCGAGGAATACCAGGAGCAGGCAGTACGTTTAACGGCGGACGACCTCTTGCGGGGGTTTGACCGGACACGGAAAGAATACCATGTCCTGATGGGTATCGGTTGAGAAAGGCACCGCCATGCCGCCGCAGTCTTCAGAAACCGCGACGGAATGGCGGTGGGAAGCGGCACGTTGTGACCGCTCAACGATTCATGACGGCGCGAAGGCCATCGGTAATGCTCTTTTCGAAGTAGTAACTGATTTTGTCGTGGAGAGCGTCAAGCCCTTCGGCCAACTGCTGGCGTGGCAGCTTGCCGGCAATGAAGCCGTCGAAGTCCAGAGTGAATGTTTTCTGCTTGATGGGCGCCGGATAGTCGAAATTGTACATCCCGTAGAGAAACGTCAGCTTCATGTCGCCGTAATTCATTTCCAGGTTGTTGAAGGCCCGGGCAATGGCTGCCGGCTTATCGGCAAAGGAAAGCCCGGTGCAGAGCTCCGGATTCAGGTAGGCCGACCAATCGGTCAGTTCAGCCTCAGTCAGTTCGATATTGTTGAAATAGCGTAATCCCAAACGGTTTACCCCCAGGTCCTCCACCTCCGGAAAAGCATCGAACAGGGCATCGGCCATGGCAAGAATGGTTTCCCGCAGATCGGCGTACCCGGAAAACTTCTTGTAATCCAGCCACATGAAGTTGGGAGCTATACAGAGCGCCCTGTTCCCTTCTTTCCCCTGAAAAAACCAGTGATTCTCTTTCACATGCCGCCGCACCGGATCGCTGCCGCACTTCATTTCGATCTGCTCAGCCAAGGCTGATTTGCGCTGCATGTGGGCAAAACGCTCCTGAACCTTATCCTTCAGTGACGCCGGCAGTTCCGAGGAAATGGCATAGAGATTCTTGTTGAAATCAAGACGGACTGTGACGTTTTTCAGGAAATTGTTGGTATATGTTCCAGACATGGCAACTCCTTTACTTGTAATAATTGACATATAGTACTACCGTATTTCCCCCGGATAGTCACTATTTTTCCCCCGGTCTCCCCTGTCAGGCAGGGCAGGGACCACAAAAACAGCCGAAAAGGATTTAAAGAATTGAAAGTATGCCGACCGCTGTTTATAATGCCGAAAATCCTGTACCCTGGTGGCCCCGAGTGGACGTAAAATCTACGGAATTCATCAAAAGTGCCGTTGAACCCCACCAGTACGCCGTGAGTGACCTGCCGGAAGTGGCCTTCGCCGGGCGCTCCAATGTGGGCAAATCCTCGCTGATCAACACTCTGGTGAACAGAAAAAGTCTGGTGCGCACCAGTCGGACCCCCGGCCGGACCCAGCTTATCAATTTTTTTTCTGTCAACGGGCAATTTGTCCTGGCCGACCTGCCCGGTTATGGTTTCGCCAGCGTACCCCTGGCGGTGAAACGTCGCTGGGGGCCGATGATCGAAACCTATCTTGCTCGGCGGGATAACCTGCGTGGCGTGGTGCTCATTCTGGACGTGCGACGGATACCGAGCCCTGAGGACCGACTCATGATCCAATGGCTGCATTCGTATGCCATACCGACCCTGTTGGTACTCAACAAGTGCGACAAGGTTTCCCGCAACGAACGAGCCCGGCAGGCCGCTGCCATCGCCCGTTCACTGGAGTTGCCCGCCACGGAGTTCGTCTTTTTCTCCGCCCTTTCCCGGGAAGGCAAGGAAGTCCTCTGGGAGCGGCTGGAAGCCCTGTTGTTCGAATAAACAGTATCTTGAGGTTTTCATGCATACCATAGTAGCGAAAGCGATGATGACGGAGCGGACGTGGCACCTGCGG
>CAYSWG010000167.1:1745-5879 GCA_964434465.1 uncultured Geobacteraceae bacterium | reverse complement strand
TTTCTTCACCACAGACGAAAGCGCCTGCGCCGTACTTCAGTTCGACATCGAAGTTGAAGCCCGAACCCATGATATTGTTACCGAGGAGGCCGTATTCACGAGCGTCGTTGATTGCTTTCTGGAGACGCTTGATGGCCAGGGGGTATTCGGCGCGGATGTAGACAACGCCGATGGATGCGCCGATTGCATAGCCGCAGAGAGCCATAGCTTCAACGACAGAGTGGGGGTCACCTTCCAGGATGGCACGGTCCATGAATGCGCCCGGGTCACCTTCGTCGGCGTTCATGACGACATATTTCTGATCGGCAACGTTTTTCGCCGCAAATTCCCACTTGTTGCCGGTGGGGAAACCGCCGCCCCCACGGCCACGAATGCCGGACTTTTTAATTTCGTCGATAACTGCAGCAGGAGTGCTGCCGGTAATGGCATTGGCAAGGGCTTCGTAGCCACGGATACCAAGGTAATCCTCAATATTTTCGGGATCAATAAAACCGCAGTTTCTGGTCGCAATTCTAAGCTGTTTTTTCGATGAATCCATTCTCGAACTCCTCCCCTTGTTATAATTCAACCCTGACGTAGTTTACGGGAACAACGGTTCCGGCGATTTCGCCGTTCTTGAGGTACTTCTGCACCAGCTCCCTGGCGCCGGTAGCATCCAGCTTGCCGAAGCAGACAGGGTCTTTGCCGGGCAGCGTCACAACAACGGTCGGCTCGGAGTGACAGAAGGTCATACAACCGGACTGCATGAACTCAACGTTGTTGATACCCTCTTTTGCCGCTTCTTCCATCATGGCCGACATTACGGTCTTGCCGCCGGATGCGATGCTGCAGGTTGCGAGGGAGACGTTGACAATGATCTTGTCCTTTTTTGCCGCTTCCTTAACTTTGAAATCTTCCTGGAACTTCTTCAGATCAGCAACTGATGCAATTTTTGCCATGATATGACTCCTTCGGTTCTATTTAAATTAATACTCAGCGATAATAGCCTTTACCTGGTCCGCCGTAACGTGGGCATATACCTTCTCGCCGACCGTAAGGATCGGGGCCAGTGCGCATGCGCCGACGCAACGGAGGCAGTCAATGGAGAACTTGCCGTCCTGAGTAACTTCGCCGACTTCCACGCCGAGAGCTTCCTTGAAGGCGTCAACAACTTTTTCGGCTCCCTTGACGAAACATGCAGTACCCATACAGATGGAGATGGGATACTTCCCTTTCGGAACCATGGTGAAGAAGGTGTAGAAGCTGACAACCCCATAAACCTTGGCCAAAGATACGTCCATATAGTCGGCTACGAACTGCTGCACTTCTTTCGGAAGGTAACCAAACAGATGCTGGGCCTTGTGCAGCACGGTTACAAGATGTCCTTCCTTGGTGGGGAGTTGTGCAACGAACTCTTCCAGCTCCTTGTAAAGAGTTGCGGGCAGTGTTGCGCGATCCGGTAGTCTGCAGTCCCCTGTTAACGTACAAGTTGATCCTGTCTGCATAATGATACACCTCTCCTTTCGTGGTTGGCCAATTGGAAGCCTGGCCTTTGTTTTACCGCAACAAACCTTTGATCCAAACACAATTCCGCCGAGATAGCTGCAAGAATTACTGTTCTGACCTGTAATGATTTCGGAGCGTCTGTAGGTGGGAATTTCAAGCAAAAAAATAATGCCGCTTCCGACAATAGACCATGGCTTCCGACATCGGTCCATGGCCGTAACGCCGACTCCACTCTTGCACGGATGTAGCTCTCACGGCGTTATTCTACAGGTCGGGCGCAGCTTTTTTACTCTCGGCATAACATTTTTTACCGCACGGGATTTCAACATAAGTCCAGTTGTTTGTCAAGGGTATTTTTCCCAGAATTACCACTATAAACGGGGCATGTTACCTTTACTTCCTGCGCAGCGGGATCAGCATGAATGCCTGGCTCGCAGACAGGGCCCCGATGCCATCGACGGGGTAGTTTCTGAAAACAAACAGGGTTTGCCCATGGCCATAGCGCCGGCTCAGGAACACCGTCGGACACTCGCCTGCCGCCATCCGGCGACTTGCCCGCGCCGGCACCGCACCACTGTAAGCCAAAGCAACATCTCTTCGAAGTATTTTACACCCACAACAGACTCACAAATATCTTCAGGCGATTCATCTTGCAGCATATCCTTTTATTTCAATCATTTAAAACCGCAATGCCATTGGCAGTAATATTGCGAAGCGATTCAACCAACCCTATCACGCATTCGGAGACGAAACATGAAAAGACTGTTCATGGCTCTGCTGCTGACCGTAGCGCTCCCCCTCACCCCTCACTCGGCAGCTCACGCTTACACCATCACTGACGACTACTGGGGAGGAACACCTTCGAGCGCTTCCTACGCCAACCGGGACGTGATTGGCTTAGCGGAATATTATGACTCCCGAAAGATGGAGGTGACTTTTTCAGGCTCAACACTGAACGTTGCCGTGTTCAGCACGTTCATCGGTCAGCTCCAATCCGCAAAAATCTGGAATGACAAAACCAAGCTCGGTGACCTGTTCATCGGCACCAAGGGCTGGAATCCTACGGGAACCGGCGCCGACCATTTCGCGGGCGACACCGTGAACACGACCGGAACCGACTGGAATTTCGCTGCTGTTCTTGATTATCACGGGCCGAACTACAAGGGAGATACCACTTCCGGCGGTTCAGTTTCCCTGTATACCGTTGAAGACGGAACGAAAATTCTTTCCAGCGCCCCCACCGGGTTCATCTATCGCAAAGACCAGCTGGTGCAGTTCTCCCCGGACACATTGGCAACCCCGCTGGCTACCGGAAGCTGGTCACTTACGGACATCGGCGGCACCGCCTATGACAAACTGCTCTTTTCCCTTGATGTGGGTGAACTCCTCGGCACCACCTCCAGCGACACATGGGCCTTCCACTGGGCCATGACCTGCGGCAACGATGTCATCGAAGGCGCCGCCCCCATCCCCACTCCGGAGCCATCAACACTGCTCCTGTGCGGAGCAGGGCTGCTCGGTGTTGTGTATATGAAGCGAAAAAACCTGCCCCGAAAAAGCGGCTGACGCCAACGAAACGGGGCGCCTGATACAGCCCCCCCTTTTCGAATAACCCCATGGTCTGCCCGGGCAGGCCATGGGACACCTGCTTCCGAAAGCCCCCATGGGATCACTCTATCCCCGCACCCCGTTCGCTCCCCCAAAGGGCATAGGGATGTTCCGCCAGCATGGCATTGTAGTAGCGTACATCACCGGTCACCTCCCTGCCAACCCAAGGGGGAAGAGCCACCTGTTGGCGCTCATCGGTCAACTCAACCTCAGCAATCACCAATCCCTGGTTATCACCGAAAAATTCATCAACATCCCAGGCAATATCTTCCACGATAATCCGGTAACGAATCTTCTCCACAAGGTGCCCTGCAACCAACGTTGCCAGCATGGCATCCGCGTCGGCCGCCGGAATGCCGTATTCGTACTCATCACGGGCAATTCCCACGGTCTTGCCCTTGATGGTCAGAAACCCAAGGTCGCCGATACGTCGGACGCGCACCGTAATCCCCTCCCGGGTCGGCAAATACCCCTGGCGGCAGACCATGCCCGCCACCGACATTTTCCAAGAATTGTTCACCACAAGGAATTTTCTCTCGATTTCCCTCGCCATGGGACCTCCAGGGCTGCTAAAGATGGTATTGTTGCGGCAAGACATCGGACATGCCAAGCATACGGTACGGAGAAGGGGAAGTAAATACCATGGGATATTTCTGGATAGTTGCTGCCCTGACCTCTGCTGCGGGGGACGCGCTGCGCGATCTCACCCTGAAACGCACCATCACCAGGGGCAACGCCTTGTCCGTAACCTGGCTGCTTTTTGCCCTGCCCCTGCCGGCACTGTATCTGGCCGATTATCTGTATGGTATCCCCCAACCGGAACCAGGCTTCTATGAAACCCTGCTGCTGGCAATCCCCCTGGAAATTCTGGCGCAAATTCTCTATATGCAGGCGCTGCGGTTGTCGCCGCTGAGCATTGTCGCTCCCCTGCTCTCCCTGTCGCCCCTGTTCATGCTGGTAATCCCCCTGCTCATCATCGGTGAAACCATCACCATGACCAGCGGCAGCGGTGTGCTGCTCATTACCGGCGGCGCCTATGTT
>CAYSWG010000167.1:0-1735 GCA_964434465.1 uncultured Geobacteraceae bacterium | reverse complement strand
CACATGGGCTCCGTTCGCCGAGGCCCCCTGGAACCGTTCCGGGCCCTGGTGCGCGAACGGGGCGCCCTCTGCATGGCGGCAGTCGCCCTGCTCTTCTCCATAACCGCAACCCTGTCCAAAAAAGCCATCATGCTCGCCACACCGCTCCACTACATGGCCATCTACTGGACCGGCATCGTCATCGGCATGGCGCCTCTCGTGGTGCTGACCCAGCGCCGCCATGGCAGCGAACCCCTCTCCCGTCGCACCGTTGCCGAAACCTTGCCGGCCGCCCTGCTCTTTGTTGTCGCCGTCTTTGCCGCCGCCTTCGCCATGGATCTCACCAAAGTTACCAATGTTACCGCCGTCAAGCGGTTGAGCATCCTGTTCAGCATCATCCTGGCTGGTGCGGTCCTCAAGGAAGAATCCATCAAAGAGCGCCTGGTTGGAGGCACGCTCATGGTGTGCGGCTTCATGCTGGTTATTCT
This sequence comes from uncultured Geobacteraceae bacterium, assembly GCA_964434465.1. Taxonomy (GTDB): domain Bacteria; phylum Desulfobacterota; class Desulfuromonadia; order Geobacterales; family Geobacteraceae; genus RPRC01. The sequence continues at coordinate 1,268 of CAYSWG010000167.1, read as the reverse complement.
CGGAGACTGACCGGTACGATCGATTATCCGTGAACAGGATCGCATCCCCCCCTGTACAACACCTCCACAACGGGGTTTGCATACAGAGCGGGAAATGTCGTGGGGGGGCATGGGCATGATGGTCAGTCAGGCACCGTGCGGGCCCTTGCTGAAGGAGGGGGGAAAGCGATGGCACAACAGCTCGGCGGCACTCCCTGCCGGGTGGCTGGACAAGGAGATACGGCCGGCCTTGACGACAGGATCAGTACCCCGGTCAGTCAACGTAGAGCAACAACCCCTTGAGATAGTCGCTTTCCCGATGGTAGATGGAGGCCGGGTGATCCAGATCGGCAGAGAGACTTTTCACCACCCGTACGGAGCGGCCGGCGTCCTTGGCCCCATAGAACACGATTTTGCGAAACAGTTCCGTATCGATCAGCCCGGAACAGGAGAACGTGAACAGGAGCCCGCCGGAGCGTATTTTACGCAGGGCAGCCATGTTGATATGCTTGTAGCCCTTGATGGCCGTGTCCACGGTCCGCCTGGTTGCCGTGAACTTGGGGGGATCGAGAATTATCAGGTCATAATAATCCCGGGGCATCACTTCAAGATACTCCTTTACGTCGGCAAGTCGGAACTCGTCCGCTGCCGGAGCAATGCCGTTCAGCCCGTAATTGCGGGCGGCCAGGGCCAAGGCCGACTCGGAAACATCCACATTATGGATTGTGGCGACACCGGCCCGACGCAGGGCGACACCAATGGCAGCGCTGTAGCAGTAGCAGTTCAGGGCATTCCGCCCGGCAGCGTGGGCAGCCATGATCCGCCGGTTTTCCCGCTGGTCGAGGAAGAACCCGGTTTTCTGCCCTTCCGGGATATCCACGATAAAGCGCATGCCGTGTTCGCTGATTACCACTTCCGAAGGAATCGTGCCGTGGAGAATCCCGGCCCGGGGCAGCACCCCTTCAGGGGTCCGTGCCGCAGAACGGCTTTTTTCATAGATCCCCCGCGGTCGGAACACTGCGATCAGCGCGGCAACAATATCCCCCAGGAGCAGGTCGATGCCCGCCGTCGAGGACTGCACGACCAGATAGTCACCGTATTTGTCCACGACCAGGCCCGGCAGGCCGTCACCTTCACCGTTGATAATCCTGCAGGAGTCGCTGCAGTCACCCAGGAGCGTCTGCCGCATGGCCCAGGCCGCTTCAACGCGGTGCTGGAGAAATCCCCGATCGATGGTTTCCTCACCGTAAACCAGCACCCGCACGGCAATGGTCGTCCGGGGATTCAGG
>CAYSWG010000166.1:3733-5966 GCA_964434465.1 uncultured Geobacteraceae bacterium | reverse complement strand
GACTAATTAAAAGATCTATTTTGTCTTTTATGATTTGTGGGGAAATAGCTTTTGAACAAATATAATCTTGATTTCTGGGACACCATTCCCAACTTCGATCAAATATTAGTTTAGAATCATTAAAACATCCATGGCAAATTCCTGGTGGTGGAGTAATTCGGTAGTTATCTGAAGTAAATTCAGCAAAAGGTTCACTAAAACCAGAAATCATAATGACTTTTTTATTTAATGCCCAAGCTAACCAAGAAAGACCCGATCCTAATCCAATGAAAAATTCACAACCTTTAATAATTGATGTTATTTCATCTATTGATCTGTTATTTATCGGCAAGACCTTTGTAAGATTTGTTGGGGTTTTAGATACCGCAACAACATCATATCCTAAATCCGATAAATAATCAATTATTTCTTGCCATCCACCTGGATAATTCCAATATTTAGCTTGCATTGTTGAATGATCGGAAATACAAACGTATTTTCTACCAGTTCTTAAAATCTCATTTCCAGGAAGGTTTGGCCGGATTTCATAATAATTTAATCCAAGAATATCGGCAGCTACTTTTTGTAAAGGAATCTCTCGCCAATTATTTTTATTTCGGGTGATATCATTGTCAAAACAACCAATCTTATATTGAGCATATAAATCATAAACCATTATGCCTGGGGATATAAATTCTAAATCTGGGTAAGCATTCATAAATAGTGTATTCCAAAAAGTAGAAATTATAACATGACATTGCCATTTTTTTCTGAATTCTTCAACATATGGTATCCAAGCAATATTATCACCAAGAGATCGACTATCGAAACTGATAAAAACCCGCTTATTAATTGGATTATAATCATATATAAATTTTTCATTTTTTGAAGATATTTCAATTTTCCAATTAATAAAATATTTAGAATTAGGAGATGCCCAATACCAAGAATTGATTGTTGGAGTTAATGTTGTTTGATAAATTATATTGTTATCATCTTTATTAATAAATTTTACCGTATAATCAATATTATCTATACTAGATTTATTTAATTCTATAAATGCGCCATCTATAAAATTATTGGTGATTTTTAAATCAGTTTTAGTATTTTCAATTTCCGTTAAAGATTTTATGGCGATTTCTACTGCTTTGTCCCATGAAAATTGTTGACAAATATAATTAGATCCAATTAATGCTGTTTGGCGGCAAGATTCCCAATTTTCCATAATATGTTTCATTAAAGATTTAAAATGTTCAAAATCTGGTTCGGCATATTCTCCAGGAAATAGAGTTGGAATAGATCTCATTTCTTTAATATCAACCATATGAGATATATTTTTGGCATAATCAATTTGAGCGGAATAATTGGTTGCAATAGTGGGGATACCACAAGCAATAGCTTCTATAAGTGGTAAATTCCATCCTTCAGATCTTGAACAACTTAAAAATACATGACTTGTTTGTAATTTTTTGATATATTCATTTCTTGGTAAAAAATCTAAAATTTCAATTCTTGGATCATTTAATTGTTTTAATTTATTTTCAACATTTTCCGAATCAAACCAATTATTAACAAGTAGGACTAATTTGATATCTGGATAGTTTTCTAAAGGAAAAGTATCAAACCAAGCTTGAATCATTTCTTCTGTTGATTTTCGGTATTCATATTTACCAACGATTATAAATGTAAATTCTTCGGCGAGAGCTTCATTTGATACTGGAAAAAATTCATTACCATCGACTCCTTCAGGAATTATGTGTATTCTATTTTCCGGAAAACCCTGCGCAATCATACAATCCGCCTGCCATCTGGATGGACACCAAAAATAATCCCAATTTTGCAAAATGTGATTAAAAAATCTCGGTGGTTGAAGAGTTGATTCACATACATTATAACAAATTTTAATTCCATCATAATCCCTGTAAAATATAGGATGATCACTAGTATCTAACACTATATTTATTAATAGACCATGTGTATCATTAAATTTTTCTAATCTTGACCAAAATGATTTTGAATGAATGTGATACCCAGTTTCCCCATTTGCCTCACAATAATACTTAATGTTCATCTTTTATAACTTTCTCTTTTAATTTTTAATTTCCCGAATTGTTAAACTCCCAGCAACATTAGCATTAATAATAATTTTTGAAATCCTATTAGTTCGTAAATTTATAGTAAGAGTTTCTGGGTTGACCAATGTAAATGGTGGAACATTTACAATATCTTCTAAATAAATTCTAAAGGTAGCCCC
>CAYSWG010000166.1:0-3723 GCA_964434465.1 uncultured Geobacteraceae bacterium | reverse complement strand
CCAGTAACTCTAACAAATTGAAGGTCAGTACACGAATTAGCATCAACAAGATAATAATGTTGAGTTCCAGATCCACTAAATGTAATTGTTACTTCATTCAGTATAGGATTATAAAGTGGAAGATTATTAGTTTTAATTAAGCTAGGGTATAGGGACTCCATAACTGGAGTGATGTCATTGCCATTAAATCCTAAAACTGCTAATGAAGTATTGCGTGTTGCTTTAATAAATAATTTAGATTGGTAATTATTATATATCGGCGCCGTTAATTTGATATAATTATTACCTTCAATTGTTACAACTGATGCTAGTTTATTAGCGTCAGCTGTAGCAGTTTCATACGCAAGATTGATATCTTCTGCTATATTTTCAGCAGTTCGAGTTAGACCAGGAATAAGATTTGCAACTATCCAATTACCAGTATTCACTTTAAAAATAAATGTATTATTTGTAGAATTAATATTATATGTACTACGTTTTTCACTTATTTTAAAAGCTTGAAGAGAAATACAAGAAATTGGATTTACATCATTACTAGACAATCCCAAGGTAGCAAGTGAAGTAGATCCAGTAGTAGCTATATAAACAGAATTTATGGCATTATTGACTCTTGGAGCATCAAGCCTAAGTTTACCATTTTCATTAGAAGCTACAACTTTTCCGTAAGCATTATTAATATCGGTTACGATAGTTCCGATTGATACCGAACCTGTTGATGTGAAAGTAATAGTTGTCCAGGAAGTTTCATCATTAAATTTAATCTTTAATTTATTATTACCAGTGGTGATAATAAAATTTTCTGGAATCGATCCTACAATAAATGCTTGATTCGCAAGAGTATCATAAGTATTAACTTCTTGGTTTGGGATGAATACAGTATTGTTAAAATATATAGGATGTGATAAATTATTCAAATATTTAGGCATGTGGTTCTCCTATAATTATTTCTCCTTAAATTTTTAAAAATCTCTACCTAGTTTTTATTTATCTAGATAGAGATTTTGTGCGCTATGTCATAAATGTTCTTCAAATAACTCCATCAAAACTTCATTAATCCGATTATAATCCTGATAAAATATTTTAATCAAATTAATTTTATTTTTTAGCGCGAACTCTTCTTTAATACCATCATGAATAATTGTTTTCTCATAAACTATGTGAGCTCGTCGAGATTTATTTACAGGCTTCAAATGATGATGCCCTTGGTATTCTATCAATAAATTAAATTATTCAAGATAAAAATCATACCTAAGGTGGTTCCCCGAAACGTTAACACAGTCTTTAAATATTTTTTCTCTAACATATGGGATATTGTATATGTCAAAAAATTGACATATACGTTTTTCACCTTTTGAAAGTCTTATATTTTTATAATATTGTCTTTTTCGCATTATAACTCTATATAAAGGCTTAGTTATTAACGACCTTTCCTCCATTTTGCTGTTTCGAAGTCTTCTTTACTTTTCGACAATCAGGACATCTTATTGGGTTGGGGAAGTTTTTTCCCGTGTAAAATTCCTGTTCGCCACTTGTGAATATAAATTCTTCGCCACAATCTTTACATTTCAAATTTTTGTTCATTTTTGAATTCCTTTTAAATTATCTTTATTTAATCCACTCTGTTGTTGTACAGGAAATAATATTATTTTATTTCCTGTTGCATCAATATACTCCACTGCCGTTTTTCTTAATTCTTCAGTAATTATCTTGTGAATGATTTTAGTTTCCTCAGATATCTGCTGATTCAAAACCATTGTATCTTTTTTTGGAATCGCATCAATTACAAATTTAACATAAACTATCGCACTGCCACCAATAATATATCCTGCTGTTAACCAAATTAAAGTTAAATTAAATTTATGAATTAATTTCGCAATAAGATCTTTTAAATCTTGAACTATAATATTGTGTTTAGCTTCATTTTCTTGAATTAAATTCTTTGTGCTTTCTATTAAACTACTTTGTGTCGGAATATTAATCAATTTATCTCTAGTCAGTGTATTAATTTCTGTATTTTTGACAAGAAGATCTTCATATTTATTAATTAAAATTTTATAATGCTCAAGAAATGTTTTTATAGTTGAAGGAAAATTTGTATCTTGTCCAATATCATCAAAATTGTTGTATGTCATTCCTAATCTCTCCTTCTACAAGATTTAAGACTTTTATAGAAGTTTCGAATTGATCTTCTAATTCTTGAATATTTTTAAATTTTTCTTTATTAATCTGGTCCATTTGTTTAATTAACATATTCATTTCTAATTGGATTTGTTCATACATTTTTGATTGTTCTCTAATTTTCTTCTCCATGGCTAATCGCTCAGAAATATCATAAAAACTTGCTACAATATAAGTTCCTTTATTATCAGTAATCTTAGAAAAAGTTATTTCAACCGGCAACCTCTTATCATTTCCGTATTCACAATATATATATGCTTCTCCAAACCAGTTTTTATTATTATATACTATTTCAGAAATTGAATTAATTGTATGAGTTCCATCAAATGAGATAAAATTCTTAGCCTTTCTACCAATAATAAAATCTTCAATAGTTACATATTCAGGGCATTTCAGTGTTGTGAGAACAGCTTTATTAGCATAAGAAATTGATCCATCTTTCTCAATTATCATTAGGGCGGTTTGAGAACCTTCAACTACATGATATAATTTGTATATTTCTTCTAATTGTCTTTTATTTTCTGTAATATCTTTGATTATTCCACATATTCCTATAACCGCACCACATTCATCATATATTTGTTGCATATTTATTAAAATTGTAAGTATTTTGTGCTCATGATTAAACATTTGTATTTCTTGTTCATATAATTTTCCTCCCGCATCATCTAATTTTTGATATAATTTTATCATTCTTTCTGGTTGTACACAATAATCATGAAGAAATGATCCTACAATTTCCACTTTTGAATATCCCAATATTTCAATAACAGAATGGCTAATAAAACATATCTTATAATCTGCATTTATTTGATAAAACCCATCTTGTAAATTATTAAGAATTAGTCTATATTTTTCTCTGCTTCTATATAATATTTTCTCAAGAGATTTATATTCAGTGATATCTTGCGTACAACCAATTATTCCAACTACATTATTGTCTTCATCAAAAATTGGCGATTTATAGACCTTAAAACAAACCTGCTTTCCATGAATAGTCCCATCTTCATAAAAGTGGTGTGATGATTTTGTATCAATTATTATTTGGTCTGTATTATCACTGTTTTCTCCAAAAGTAAACCAATCTGGATTATCTGGATGTTTCTCTTTTTCCCTTTTCATAAAAAATGAATAAGGTTTACCAATTACATTATTTACATCATCTTCACATAAAAGTATTTTACAAATATAATGATTCACAAAAATATAATTTTTATCCAAATCTTTCGCCCAGATCATACTAGGAATATTATCGCATATGAGTTGTAATTTTTTTAATAAATTATTATATTTATTCTCATTAAGAATTAATTGAGATTCTCTCTTACATTCTTTTGTTACATCGTTAATAATAAAAACGGCTAAAGATTTAGTATCAAAACTAAGCTTAAAAAGAATGACTTTTAATAAAATATCACCAGATTTTGTTTCATACCAAAAATATTCAGTTTCTAAATTATTTTCTTCAATTTTTCTTTTAAAATCTTTAAATGGTGTGAAACTTAAAAGTGATATAGGTTCATCAATTGGGCATCCCAATAATTG
>CAYSWG010000165.1:0-5983 GCA_964434465.1 uncultured Geobacteraceae bacterium | reverse complement strand
CTCCCTTTGAATCTGCGCTTGCTCTACGCTGCAACTAATTTACGAAAGAACCAAAACTTTCTATGTAGGAATAATAAAAACTTATGAAAATCAAAGCAGAATCTCTTACAGATACGCCGTTGACGCTTACAGCCGATGAAGCAGTTGCTGAGTATCCGGTTCTGAGTGATCTGGTTGTGAAAGGGGACTGCGCGTTTCTGTCGCCGGTTCATGTTGCGCTGCAGGTTTCCCGTGAGTTTGACCATATCAGGGTTCATGGTCAGGTTTCCATAATGGCCCGTCTGTCCTGCGCACGGTGTCTCGTGGTGTTTGACCAGGAACTTGCTTCACAGTTTACGATTTTCTATGCCAGGTCGGTGAATGCTTCAGAGGATGAGGAAGTGGCGCTCTCTGAAGAAGATCTTGTCATGGCATATTATGACGGTGATATAATTGATTTTACTCACGAAATAGAGGAGCAGCTCCTTATGGAGCTGCCCTGTAAGCCATTATGCCATGAGGAATGTAAGGGTTTGTGCATACACTGCGGCGCAGACCGTAACGCCGGCGAGTGCGACTGTGATCGGTCCGCTGCCGGATCAGCTTTCAGTGTGCTGAAAAATTTAATGGTCAATCGATAGAAGGAGATTAGAAAATGGCAGTTCCAAAGAAAAAGACATCCAAATCACGCAAGAATATGAGAAGGGCCCATGACTTTCTCACTCCGCCGACCGTGTCCACCTGCCCCCAGTGCAAGGCGCCCAAGCTTCCCCATCGTGCCTGTCCCTCCTGCGGCACCTACAAGGGCCGTGAAGTCATCAAAGCAGACGATCTCTGATAAGCATGTACAGCTTCCTGCATGTGGTCTTTTCGGGTGAAACGGTATGATAGTCGCCGTTGATGGAATGGGGGGCGACAATGCTCCGGTTGTCGAGGTTGCGGGAGCTGTTGCGGCTGCCCGCGAGTTCGGCATGGCAATTGTTCTTGTGGGCAATTCTGAAGTGCTCCGTCAGGAACTTGCCAAACACGATTGCACGGGGCTCGACATGTCCATAGTGCATGCAAGTGAAGTTGTGGGCATGCATGATTCCGCTTCCGATGCTGTTCGCCGGAAAAAGGATTCTTCAATTCGCGTGGCCTATGAACTCGTCAAGCAGGGCAAGGCCGATGCCGTTGTCAGTGCCGGTAATTCCGGTGCCACCATGGCTGCGGGCATGTTCATACTTGGCCGGCTCAAGGGTATTGACCGCCCTGCTATCGCAACAATCTTTCCCAATCTGCGTGACAGGACCCTGATTCTCGATGTGGGAGGCAATGTTGATTGCAAACCGCAGCATCTTGCCCAGTTTGCCCTGATGGGTGAGGTCTATGCCCGCTATTTCATGGAAATCGACAACCCGAGTGTCGGTCTTTTGTCCAATGGTTCGGAGGAGAGCAAGGGCAACGAGTTGACCCGTGAAGCCCATGGGGTGTTGAAGGGGGCTCCTTTCAACTACCGCGGATACGTGGAAGGACGGGATATTTTCTCGGGTTGTGTCGACGTGGTCGTCAGCGACGGTTTTGTCGGAAATGTTGTGCTCAAGGTCTCCGAAGGCCTGGCCGAGGCCGTCAGCCGGATGCTCAAGGCGGAAATAAAGAAGAGTATTCTTTCCATAGCCGGATATTTGCTGGTACGGGGCGCTTTCAAGCGTTTCCGCAAGAAGGTCGATTATTCCGAGTACGGTGGTGCCCCGCTTCTGGGAATCAATGGTGTCGGCATGATCTGTCATGGCGGTTCGAGCGCCAAAGCGATCAAGAATGCCATACGCTATGCCCACGAGTACGCCCGCAAGGGTGTAAACCAGAATATGGCGGAAAAACTTAAGGACTATATTACGTTCAGCAAACAGCAGAAGGATGAGTCCGGAGATCAGGCTGTCGGCTGAGAAGGCGGGAAGAATGGCTCGTGCACGAATAACCGGCACTGGATCGGCAGTTCCCGAAAACGTGCTGACCAATGCTGACCTGGAAACGATGGTCGATACGACCGATGAATGGATAGTAACCAGAACCGGTATCCGCGAACGACACATCGCCGGAGAAGGCGAGTATACCTCAACCCTCGCAACTCTGGCGGCCGAGCGGGCCCTGCAGATGGCAGGCGTTTCCGCCGAAGAACTGGATGTGATTATTGTCGCGACGGTCACGCCGGATTTCCCCTTTCCGGCAACGGCATGTCTTGTCCAGAATAATCTCAACGCCTCCAAGGCTGCTGCCTTTGATATCTCCGCAGCGTGTTCCGGTTTTCTTTACGCCATTTCCATTGTTGAGAAATTCTTTGCCGCAGGCGCAGCATCAAAAGCGCTCGTGATAGGCGCGGAGACTCTCTCCCGGATCACCGACTGGACTGACAGGAATTCCTGTGTTCTGTTCGGTGATGGTGCCGGCGCCGTTGTCCTGGAAGCATCCGCCAACGGTAGCGGTGTTCTCTCCACGCACATCCATTCGGACGGGACCTACTGGGAATTGCTGCACCAACCGGCCTGCGGCAGCAGAAACCCGGCTGATGCCCATGTCTTTGATCAAAAGCTCGCCTATATCAAAATGCAGGGCAATGAGGTTTTCAAACTCGCGGTCCGTGCAATGGAAGAAGCCGCCAACGAAGCATTGACGGTTAACGGGCTCACAACGTCGGATATTGATCTGTTCATTTCCCATCAGGCTAATCGCCGCATCATCGATGCAATCGGGAAACGCCTCGGCCTTACCGAGAAGCAGGTTTACATTAATCTTGAGCGGTACGGCAATACGTCAGCCGCTTCCATCCCCCTTGCCCTGGATGAAGCCAATCGCAACGGAGTGATCAAGGAAGGCAATCTGATCCTTCTTGATGCTTTCGGTGGTGGTCTTACCTGGGCGTCGGTATTGCTACGCTGGTAATTGAGAGGAACGAAATTATGGATTCCATTGCGTTTGTTTTTCCCGGGCAGGGATCCCAGTATTCCGGCATGGGCAAGGAATTGGCCGCTAATTTTCCCATAGTCAGGGACACGTTTGCCGAGGCTGACGATTCTTTGGCAATGCGCCTCGGCCGACTCTGTTTCGATGGTCCGGAATCGGACCTGAACATGACGGAAAATACCCAGCCGGCATTGTTGGCAACGAGTGTGGCCTTTTTTCGTCTGGTTGCTACCGAAACCGGTGCTCGACCCTCCTCTTCTGCCGGCCACTCCCTTGGCGAGTATTCCGCTCTGGTCGCTTCCGGCGCTTTGTCTTTTGCCGACGCTTTGAGGACGGTGCGTGCCCGGGGCAAGTATATGCAGGAAGCCGTTCCCGTTGGCACCGGCGGCATGGCGGCAATCCTCGGTGCCGAGGCGGAACTGGTCGAGGAAATTTGCCGGGAGGCTGCCCGGGATGAAGTGGTTGTACCTGCGAATTACAATTGTCCGGGACAGATCGTCATCTCCGGTCATGCAACCGCGGTCCAACGCGCCATGGAACTGGCGAAGGCCCGGGGAATCAGGAAAGTCCTCCTGCTGCCGGTGAGTGTTCCTTCCCACTGCAGCCTCATGGATCCTGCCGGGGAACTGCTGGCTACAACCCTTGAGGGTATAGCAATCAATCCCCTGGCTATTCCGGTAGTGGCGAATGTCACTGCCGAGCCCTTCGGCGATGTGGCCAGCATTAATAAGTTGCTGGTAGCCCAGGTCAGTTCGCCGGTTCGCTGGGAAATGTCCGTACGCACCATGATGGCGGCAGGGGTCACCGGTTTTGTGGAAATTGGTCCCGGAAAGGTGCTTTCCGGTCTTGTCAGGAAGATCGATAAATCCGTTGCCATGAAGAATTTCGATGATCTGGCCGGATTCAAGGCGTTTGCCGCGGAGGTTTCATGAATTTATCCGGAAAAGTTGCGTTGGTCACGGGTGCTTCCCGGGGCATTGGCCGGGCGATAGCCCTGAAGCTGGCCCAGGAAGGCGCTGACCTCATTGTAACCGCCACATCTCTGGAACGGGCTCAGAAGACCGCTGATGAAATTGCCCTTCTGGGCAGAGCGGTGTTGCCATGCAAGGTTGACGTGAGCAGCACCCCAGACGTGGAGGCGCTTTTCAAATGTTGCATTGAACGGTTCGGGACTCTGGACATCCTCGTCAATAATGCCGGGATAACCCGCGACGGGTTGCTCATGCGCATGAAGGATGAGGAGTGGGATGCCGTGCTTGATACCAATCTGAAAGGGACATTCACTTGCACCCGCGAAGCAATCAAGGTTATGGCCAAGGCAAAAAGCGGCAGGATTGTCAACATCAGCTCGGTGGTTGGAGAGATGGGTAATGGCGGCCAGGCGAACTATTGTGCCAGCAAGGCCGGCGTAATCGGTTTTACCAAGGCAGTCGCCCGCGAGTATGCCAAACGCAATATAACCGTAAATGCCATAACGCCGGGGTTCATCGAAACGGATATGACCGGCGTACTGAGCGATTCCATTCGGGAAGAGCTCCTGAAGCAGATTCCCGTCAATCGGTTTGGTTCTCCCGAAGACATTGCCAATGCAGTCTATTTCCTTGTGTCGGATCTGGGTCGGTACGTGACCGGTCATGTACTTGCCGTTAATGGCGGGATGCACATGTGATTACATGCGTACGCCGGTTTCCGGTGAATGCTCGCAGGAAACTGCAGGCCGTTTTTTTAATTGCCGCCTTCGCAACGGTTTGCATTGCACCGGGCAGAAAAAAATACCTTTTGCAAATTTCGAAAATCATGCTAATAAGCAGTCAGGTCATGGTGTGCATGAACTGAAACGTCAACTACGTGAATGGAGGTACAGTAAATGTCGTCAATAGAAAAAAGGGTTAAAGAGATTATTGCCGAGCAGCTGGGCGTTGATGAAGCCCAGGTAACAGGTGAGGCTTCCTTTATGGATGATCTCGGCGCCGACTCCCTTGATACCGTCGAACTGGTGATGGCCCTTGAAGAGGAATTCGATATTGAGATCTCCGATGAGGACGCCGAGAAAATCGCCACCGTCCAGGATGCCATCGATTATATTGCCGATCACACCTAGCACTGCCGAGGGGGATCCCATCCCCCTCTTTTCCGTCAAACCCCTGGAAACCGTGACGGACTAGGGAGTGATGCGTAGCGAGGAGTCCGCTTTTATGAGAAGAGTTGTGGTAACGGGAGTTGGCATCGTGTCGCCTTTAGGCACAGGGAACCAGAAAAACTGGGATTCTGTTGTCGCGGGTGAATCCGGCATTGACCGGATTACGCGGTTTGATGTGACCGACTTCCCCGTGAAGATTGCCGGTGAAGTCAAAGACTTTAATCCGGAAGATTTCATCGAGAAAAAAGAAGTCAAGAAGATGGACCTGTTTATCCAATATGCACTGGGCGCTGCTCATTTTGCCATGGAGGATTCCGGTCTGCAGATTACCGAGGAAAATGCCGCCCGTGTCGGCGTTTTAGTCGGTGCTGGTCTTGGCGGCTTGCCGACAATCGAAAAATACCATCTCGCCCTGCAGGAAGGCGGTTACAAGAAAATCTCGCCTTTTTTCATTCCCATGCTCATCACCAACCTGGCGCCCGGTCACATATCCATCAAGTATGGCGCCAAGGGTCCGAATGTATCCTCCGTGTCCGCCTGTGCGACCGGCACCCATTCCATTGGTGACGCCTATCAGATAATTCGTCGCGGGGATGCCGATGCCATGATCGCCGGTGGGACCGAATCCACAGTGACCCCGCTCGCCATCGGGGGGTTTGCCGTCATGCGTGCACTCTCCACGCGCAATGATGATCCGCAGGCGGCTTCGCGTCCTTCTTCGCCGGCGTGGGTTTCGTCGGCCCCTTCGAGTCGGACTTCGTGTCCCTCTTGGCGGTGTCGCCCTTGCCGGCGTCCTTCGAGCCGCCGTCCTTCGCCGCGGCACCCTTCGACTCCTCGCCGCTCTTCGGCTTCGCCTTCTTGCCGTGGTCGGTCGCGTAGAACCCCGAGCCCTTGAACGAGATCGCCGGCGGCGCGAACACCTTC
>CAYSWG010000164.1:0-6091 GCA_964434465.1 uncultured Geobacteraceae bacterium | reverse complement strand
CCAGCGCGTTCAACGCCCAGCGTATCAGGCTCATTGCCCAGGGTTACGCGTATACCAAGGATTTGACCTACAAATTGGAAATCGACCCCCGGGCCTATGCTACCGATACGAGACTCGGCCTGCTGGACAGCTTCGTGAACTACAAGTTCATGGATGAACTGCAGGTGCTGGTCGGTCAGACCAAGGTCAAGTTTGGTTACTCCATGATCCAGTCTGACGCTACATTGATGTTTGTTGATCGTGCTCCGTTCATTACAACCCTGAGCCCAGGCTATGAAATTGGTGCCTATGTGTATGGTAAAGCGTTCAAGGGCATGGTTGAGTACGCCGCGTCCGTGACCAATGGTGATGGTCAGACTGCCGCTGCAAGCGCCAATCACAACGCTTTTGCGGCCCGCGTTGCTGTGACCCCCCTCGGTGCCATGTCCAGCGACGAAGCTGATCTTGCCATCAGCAAGAAGCCGCTGTTTACGGTTGGTGCAAACTATCTGCACAACACCGTTGATGGTACAAATGCTTTTGCAAGCTACAAGGCCCTTGCCGGGGTGGGGGCAGAAGTCAACAATTTCGGTTTTGATGGCCATTTCAAATGGATGGGCGCATCCCTGCAGGGTGAAGCCATCTACTTGAACGCCGATGGCGGCAATGATGTCAATGCCCTCGTCTGGTATGTACAGGGCGGCTACATGGTTACGCCAAAGCTTGGACTTGCCTTCCGCTACTCCCAGTATGACCCTGACAGGTCTGTAAGCAACAACCTGCAGACCGAGCAGATTGGCGCCGTTTCCTACTACTTCGACAAGCACAACCTGAAGCTGCAGGCTGATGTGGGCAATATTCACAAGCAGACCTCTACCGGCCCGACTGATGATCTCCAGTTCCGTGCCCAGGTACAGCTGGTTTTCTAAGAATTGCTCCGAAGTGGCTTTCTTCGGATGAGCCTTCCTCATGGGGTGAGGGGGGAGAGATGATCTCCCCCTCTTTTTTTTGCATGCGCAATACAATGTGGTATATAGAGAGCTGTCTTCGGACGCACTATCATCTGGAAAGGAGATCGAAGCATGAAAAAATCGTTTTTTTCCTGGTTGTTCTGTCTTATACTGTGCCTCCCCTTGACAGCCCAGGCCCAGCCCAAGGGGTTTGTCTTCATGGCAAGCACCATTGGTCCCATTGATTCGGGGGTCGTAGCGGCACTGGAAGACCAGTTTGAACAAGAGACCGGGATCAGGGTGCGGCATGTGGGCGCCGGAACCGGTGAGGCCCTGAAGATTGCCGAGAAGGGCGAAGTTGACCTGGTGATGGTTCATGCCAAGTCCCTCGAAGAGAAGTTCGTGGCCGACGGCTTCGGCACCGAAAGAATTCCGGTCATGGTTAACGATTTCGTCATTGTCGGGCCGGTTGCCGACCCGGCGGGCATCAAGGGCATGACCAGCGCCACGGAGGCTCTGGAGACGATTGCCGCCAAGGGGGCGCCGTTCATTTCCCGTGGCGACAAGTCGGGTACCCATGTGGCCGAGATGGAGCTCTGGACCAAAGCCGGCATCAAGCCGTCCGGTTCCTGGTACCAGGTGTACGAGAAGGGCAAGGAAGGCAACGCAGTAACCCTGTCCTACACGGACCAGCAGGGCGCCTATACGGTTATCGACCGGGCTACGGTACGCTCTTTGAAAAACAAGATCTCTTTACAGGTGCTTGTCGAAAAGGATGAGGCACTGCTGAACTTCATTTCCGTGATCCCGATCAATCCCAAGAAGTTGCCCAAAGCAAATCTCAAGGACACCATGAAGTTCGTCAAATGGTTGACCCATCCGGAAAAAGGGCAGAAGCTCATCGTGGACTTCGGGGTCGACAAATACGGCAGTCCGCTGTTTTTTCCCAATTCCCGGGAGTGGCAGGCGCTGCAGGCCAGATAGTTTTAGTACCAATCACGCATAGTTCTGAAAGGAGCATGACCAATGAAACGAATTCTCTCCTCACTTCTGCTGCTGGCCTTTGCCGCCCTGACTGCTGTTCCTGCACAGGCAGCGCCGGCCGTAAAAACCATCATTCTCGCGACGACGACCAGTACCCAGGATTCCGGACTTCTCGATGAACTGCTGCCGGTTTTCCAGAAGGACACGGGATATTTTGTCAAAACCATCTCCGTCGGTTCCGGCCAGGCGATGAAAATGGGCGAAAAGGGCGAGGCTGACGTTCTCCTGGTACATTCACCCGATGCTGAGAAAAAGTTTGTCCAGGACAGCTATGGCGTTAACCGTCGTCTGGTCATGCACAACGACTTTATCGTCCTTGGTCCCGCCGCTGATCCGGCCAAGATTGCCGCAGAAAAGATGACCAAACAAGCCATGGCAAAGATTGCCGCGGCCAATGCCCTGTTCCTCTCTCGCGGCGATAATTCCGGTACCCATGCCCTGGAGAAAAAACTGTGGAAGGCCGCCGGCATCAATCCGGAAGGGCAGAAGTGGTATCAGCAGACCGGTCTCGGCATGGGCCAGACACTGAGTGTCGCTGCCGAGAAGAACGGTTATACTATTTCTGATAGAGCCACATATCTGGCCATGCAGAAAAATCTTGGCCTGAAAATTCTTCTGGAAGGTGATGCTTCTCTACTGAATATCTACCATGTCATCGAAGTGAATCCGGCCAAGTGGCCGAAAGTCAATGCTGCCGGTGCAAAGGCCTTTGCAAACTTCATGGTTTCCAAGAAGGCCCAGGCCATCATCAAAACCTATGGCGTGAAAAAGTACGGCGTACCGCTGTTCTTCCCCGATGCGGGAAAAGATCCGGCGTCCCTGGGGCTGTAAATGGATCTCATTCTTGAAGGATTAGTCACGGCGCTCAGACTCATCTGGACACTTGATCCGGAGGTGATGGGCATAACCTGCTTATCACTCAAGGTGTCGGGAACGGCGACAATCATCAGCGTGGTAATCGGTATATCCACGGGGATGATCGTCGCGCTCACCCGGTTTCCTGGCAAAAAGTTCGTCGTCAGTCTGGTGAATACGGGAATGGGCCTGCCGCCCGTGGTGGTTGGTCTGTTCGTCACAGTATTTCTCTGGCGCAACGGCCCGTTCGGTTTTCTTGACATTCTCTATACGCCGACGGCGATCATTATTGCCCAGGCGGTGATCGCCACACCCATTGTCATGGGTATTTCCATAGCCGCGCTCCAGAATCTGCCGGCCAAGCTGCGCCTGCAGATATTGTCTCTGGGAGCAACACGTCTGCAGATGGTCTGGCTGCTCCTTCGTGAGGCGCGTCTGCCGCTCATGGCCGCGGTCATGGCCGGCTTCGGCGGGGTCATCTCCGAGGTGGGGGCGTCCATCATGGTTGGCGGCAATATCAAGGGCTATTCCCGAGTCCTCACCACGGCAACGGTCATGGAGACGGGCAAGGGGGAATTCGCCATGGCGTTTGCCCTGTCGATAATTCTGCTGTTGCTTGTTTTTTTCGTCAATTATATTTTTACAGTCATTCAACAGCGAGAGAGGCCCCGGTGAAACCTGCCGATCCAATTGTGTCAGTGGAAAATCTCAAGGTGGTCCTGGGGGGGGTGTCGATTCTGGATATCCCTTCCTTTTGTGTGCACGAAGGGGAGTTCCTGTCCCTGATCGGTCCCAACGGCAGTGGCAAGTCGACACTGCTCCTGGCGCTGAACTGCCTTTTGAAACCCGAAAATGGTGTCATTGTTTACCGTGGTGCTCCCCTGTCCGGCCGTCAGGAAGTCTTTGACTACCGGCGAAGGGTTTCCATGGTGTTTCAGGAACCGCTGCTCTTTGATACGTCGGTCTTCAAAAACGTGGCAACGGGTTTGAAGATCCGGGGCGTTTCCCGGGACGAGATTCGCGAGCGGGTCATGAAATATCTCGGCTGGTTCAAGATCGAACACCTGGCCAACCGCTCGGCCCGCAAGCTTTCCGGCGGCGAGGCTCAACGGACCAGTCTTGCCCGGGCCTTTGCCATCGAGCCGGAGATCATGCTTCTCGACGAGCCCTTTTCCGCCCTTGACCCGCCCACGCGTCAGGCTTTGACTGCTGATCTTGAATCAATCATTACCGAAACAGGCATTACCACACTCATGGTTACCCACGATCAATCGGAGGCACTGCGCATGTCCGACCGGATTGCCGTCATGCAGGACGGTTCCATAGTCCAGGACGGTGACCCACTCCAGGTAATGAACAACCCGGCCAATGAGTTCGTGGCATCCTTTGTCGGCATGGAAAGTATCGTCGCCGGCGTGGTACTGCGCAACGATGGCGGCCTCCTCGCCGTTTCTGTGGGCTGGCGGGAGGTTGAGGCGATTGGGGATGTGCCTGTGGGGGTCAAGGTGTACTGCGGCATCCGCCCGGAGAATATCATCATCGATACGGTGCGTCCCGAAGGGGGAACCAGTGTCCGTAACCTGTTTCCCGCCCGGATTCTTGCCACCGCCTCCATGGGTCCCTTTCTCAAGGTGACCCTGGATTGCGGGTTCCCGCTCGTTGCCTATGTTACCCGCGAATCCTATGCTTCCCTGGCGCTGGCCGAGGGTAAAGAGGTGTTTGCCTCCTTCAAAACCACAGCAGTGCATCTTATTCCTGACGGTCGATGAGTCCCTGTCGTCAGGTAATCGCTCCAGTGCTTGACAGCAAAACCAGTGACCTGCTACAAAGGACACCACATTGTTCCGGTTTGCCGTGTCAAGCCGTTTCCGACCAGGAGTAGATACGTATGCCTACCTTTGAAGAAGCCCGCACAATAATTCTCGATAGTGTTGTTCCCCTCGGTGTTGAAAAAGTTGAAGTTCTCTCGGCCACGGGTCGGGTGCTGGCCGAGGATATAACCGCCCCTTGGGATATGCCCCTCTGGGACAATACGGCCATGGACGGCTACGCTGTCCGTTCCGAAGATTGTGAGTCAGGAGGTCCGCTCCGGTTGGCTGGTTTTCTGCCGGCGGGCGGGCATATGAGTGAACCGTTGCAGCCTGGCACGGCGGTGAAGATTCTGACCGGTGCACCCATGTTGCCGGGAGCTGATGCGGTGGTTCCCGTGGAAGAAACCGAAGAGCGGGATGGTCAGGTCTACCTCACCGGAAAGGTGCGGCCTCGCGACCACATTCGATTCCGGGGCGAAGATGTGAAGACGGGCGAAGTTGTTCTTGTGGCGGGAACGGTGCTGCGTCCTTCTGCCATCAGCATGCTGGCGTCCTTCGGCACCCTGTTCGTTCCGGTCCATCGGCGGGTGCGCGTCGCTATCCTCTCCACGGGTGATGAACTGGTCGAGCCGGGTGAAGCGCTTGCCCCGGGCAAAATCATCAACAGCAATTCCCTGGCGTTGGCAGCTTCGGTTGTTCAGGCCGGCGGTATTCCGGTCATGCTCGGCATTGCCCGGGACAACAGGGAGAGCCTTCGGGAGAAGCTTGTTGAAGGGCTCCGCGCCGACGCGCTGATTACCTCGGCAGGTGTTTCCGCCGGGGACAGGGATTTTGTCCGTGAGGTCCTTGACGAGCTCATGGTCAGGCAGGCCTTCTGGAAAGTGGATATCAAGCCGGGTCGGCCAACTGCCTTTGGCCTGCGGGACGGCAAGCCGATCTTTTCCCTGCCGGGCAATCCGGTTTCCAGCCTGCTTACCTTCGAGGAGTTTGTCCGTCCGGCATTGCTGAAGATGATGGGGCACACCCGTGTACTGCGGCCATTGGTTACTGCGACCCTGGAGGGGAATATCAGCAAGAAGCCGGGTCGGGTCAACTTCCTGCGCGTTGCGGTGGAGCGCCGCGATGGCAGGTTCTTTGTGCAGAGTGCCGGCAAGCAGGATACGGGCTATCTGAAGACCCTGCTTCTGGCCGACGGCATTGCCGTGCTGCCCACGGAGTGCGGTGATCTTAAGGATGGCGATCAGGTGGCCGTGCATCTGCTGGGGGATTATGGGGGGTTGGTGGAACCCTAACAGTTTTCTGCTCGAAACGGCGTTTTTTCGCCTTGGCGGTGTCAATCTTCAGGAGTGCTTGTGCGGTGTACGAGCTGTACGCCTCCGCGCAATCCCTTACTTTCCTTGCCAAAACAAAAAATCCCACGTTACGCATCGGGAACCGTGGCCTATAATCCGT
>CAYSWG010000163.1:0-6117 GCA_964434465.1 uncultured Geobacteraceae bacterium | reverse complement strand
CAAAAAGAACCTTTGTAAAGCGTATTATTTCACTCTGCTCAACAGTGGCGAGGAAGGAAAACGGACCCAGTGCACCGGACTTCTCGACTTCCTTGCCGTCAACAATCACCTTGCTGGCGTGACCGACCGGGAAGAATTTCTGATCTTCCTTGGGGGCGCCGTTATAGAGTTCTTTGCCGTCGGCGGTTTTAGTTTTGCTCAGCGTTTCGGAGAGAACCGTTTTGCCATCCTTTTCAGAGAGATTCCACCAGGAAAACAGGCCATCCTTATGCAGCTTCACGAAATGACCTTTTTCATTCTGGACGGCGCCGGCAATCGTGTATGATGCGTCTTCAACCGCAGTTACGCTACCATTGGTCATGGTCGCAGCGATACTTTTGAATTCATGGTAATTTTCAGACGGCTTTTTGTTGACGCCATGCACGAATATCGCAATCGACAGTATGCTCGAGAAGATGATAAGCAACCCGCCCTTGATGAACTGTACATAGGTGGTTGACGTCATGCCCGCCGTCGAAACGATATAAATGACGATAGCGCCGACAATTATTACTCCCCAGTGATGCTGCAGACCGAGCAGCGGCGTGACGAGGTCACCGGCGCCGACCATCTGCGGGATGAGATAACAGACGGAAACGACCAGCGTGCTGATTGCCGCTGCCAACCCTATCCCCTTGGAGTTGAATTTGTAGTTGAGGGCATCGGCAAAGGTATACTTGCCGAAACGCTTCAGCGGCTCGGCAACCAGGAAGAGGGCCACCACCCAGCCGCCAAGGAACCCGACCGAATACAGGAAGCCGTCATAACCATCAAAGGCGATCATGCCGCAGATCCCGAGGAACGATGCGGCCGACAGATAATCGCCGGCGAATGCGATGCCATTGACGGCCCAATGTATGGTGCCGCCTGCGGAATAATACCCCTTGGCGGATTGTGTTTTTTTAGCGAAATACGAAGACAGGCCGATTACCGCGAGCACAAAGGCAACAAAAATGCCGATAGCGAATGGTGATGCAACGTAAATCATTTTTCATCCCCCTGTACATTGAGTTCATCTTCTTTTTTTGAGCAGAGATGATTGTAAATAACACCCATGACTACCGCCAGGATAATAAGGCCGAAACCGTACACCACCGCCAGGTTAAGTCCTGCAAAAAGAATCAATCCCATGATTTTCGGCTCTAGCACGTTGATTGCGATGAAACCGGAATAGATGATCACATAAATAATGAACATGTAGATTCCGAGTTTCGCCTTGTAATCAGAGGCCTTATCCACCCCCCAATCCGTTGATGGTCCGTGTCCGCCCATAAAATTCCCCCCCCTTAATTAGTTAGTGCTCGATCAGCTGACGGATTCTAGCCAACAGCCCTGCATCTGTCAATGATTTTCAGACGGATGCACGTGAAATTGTGCTGTTTATAAAGGCAGTTAGCCACCGGTGTCGGTCGCATTGTGTACAGTAAATAAACAAATATTTTCACAATACAAAAAATATGTTTACAAAGCTTACATTGTCGTGTATAGGTTTACCAAAACACTGCCGATTACAGCCCTGTATGTATATAATTTGTACATCAACCCTTTCGTTGCCGCATAGATTGCACCAATCATGTCTTCGCGCTACAGGCGAACCGAGTTCCACCCCACATAGTGAGCGCATTGTCAGGCTGTCTGGAACGAACATAAACCTAGGAGGAAATCATGTCAGAGACCGTAAAAAACAAAGGCTGGACCGTTACATTTGCCGGACTGGGAATCAACCTTGCCCTCGGGATTCTTTACGCGTGGAGTGTTTTTAAAACAGCGATCGAGACCTCCATAAAAGCCGGCGGGAATGGGGCATTCACTTGGGATCTGGCAAAACTCAATGACCCGTATTCGGTGTGCTGCCTTGTTTTCGCATTTGCCATGATTCTTGCCGGTAAATGTCAGGACAAATTCGGACCGCGCTTAACTGCCTTTGCTGGCGGTCTTTTCGTTGGGTTGGGTCTCATCTGGATTTCACAGTCAACCAGTTATCTAAGCTGGGTGCTCGGCTTTGGTGTTCTGGTCGGCACAGGAATGGGATTCGGTTATTCAGCATCAACTCCTCCAGGCCTCAAGTGGTTTTCTGCTTCGAAAACCGGCCTGATCGCCGGATTGATCGTTGCGGGTTTTGGCCTGGCGCCGGTATATATCGCGCCGCTTTCCGGATATTTGTTAAAAGCCTTCGGCATACAACAGGCGATGCTTATCTATGGAATTTCGTTCGTAGGCGTTGTCTGCGGATTATCGCTGCTCCTGGTCAACCCTCCCGCAGGATACGTGCCTGAAGAAACAAAGGCAACTGCCGTCAAGAAGAAGGCCGCACATAATGATGTTGACTGGAAAGATGCCATCAAAACTAATGCGTTCTGGAAATTGTGGGCGATTTATTTTGTAGGTGCCGGGGCAGGTTTGATGGTTATTTCCAGCGTTGCGGGAATAGCAAAACACAGCATGGGTGAACTCGCTTTCATAGCCGTTGCCATCATGGCCGTAGGCAATGCCGGCGGACGGGTTATAACCGGCGTGCTTTCAGATAAATTCGGTCGATACAACACTATCATGGCGGTACACTTTTTCCAGGCGGCACTGATGCTCGTGTCGATTCCCCTGATAGGGTCCCACAATACCAGTGCGTTGCTGATTGTGCTCCTGGCGACCTTTATCGGTTTCAACTACGGGGCAAATCTTGCGCTGTTCCCTGCCATTGCCAAGGATCTCTGGGGCATCAAGGCATACGGTGTCAACTATGGCATTCTCTTTACTTCCTGGGGAGTTGGCGGTTTCGTTCTCAGCAAGGTCTCTCAGATGCTCAATGCCGCAACGGGAAGCATGACTTCTTCATTCGTAATCGCCGCAATACTTCTCAGCAGCAGTGGCATGCTGACGCTGACTCTCGGCGGGAAAGAAGCCGAAGTACCAGAAGGAGCGATTTTTCAGCCTGGTCTGGGTTTAACCATGGCCGACGGTGGTGAGAAAGTTGCTGCGGATGCAGAGAAAACTTCGTGATGTGGTGAGTCAGTGACCCTGATTTATACAGTAAGGGTAATTGTTGCCGGGGAGCAGGGCGGTAGAAAATGAACAGAACGGAATCTCATGTAAATCCAGCGGAAAATATGAAGTGCGTCTGGATGATTTCCGGGATAATTTCCTACAAGCTCTGCTCCCGCAATCACATGTGCGAGGAGTGCATGTTCGACAGGGTGATGCGCAACGAGTCAGCGGCAATGATCAGAAGACCAGGTGTCGATGCGGCTCTGGAAGCTGATTTGACAGCAATCGACTCATCAATTCCCCAGCTTGAAGGATCGCTTTTTTATCACAGGAGCCACTGCTGGGTAAAGGTAGTACATTCAAACGAAGTTGTAGTCGGCATACATGACATCCTTGCGAAACTCCTCTACGAAATAAAAGCAGTCGTGCTTCCCCAGAAGGGTGAATCGGTAGCAACCGGCCAGTTCTTTGCCCATGTAATACAAGCGAACCATATCGTCCAGCTGATCATGCCGATTAGCGGTGAATTGACCGCAGTCAACCACGACCTGGAAAAAAAACCAAAGTTACTTCAGAAAGACTTCCTTGACAAGGGATGGCTGGTTTCCATGAAGCCCGAAAACCTGGAGCGGGATCTGAAAACCATGACGTATGGAAACAAGGCAGTTGAATGGCATAGAAGCAAAGAACGGAGTGTACGTGAGGCAATTCACGCTGCCTGCACAGTTGGCAACGTGAACCTGGGACCTACCATGTGTGATGGCGGGCAGCTCGTCCAGAATCCTGTCGAATTGATTGCTGCCGATCAATACTACAGAGTTTTTGACGTCTTGAGCCAGCCCGAGTGAACTGTGCGGCAGGCGCCATCATCCGGCCAGCACCGACGGCATGTACGCGACCACTACCCACTGATCTGCTCCCGGCATGTGGCGCACATTTCAACTGATTTTTGATCGATATCCTCCACATAGGTTGATGATTTCATGACACATTCCTGATTACTGCAGTGCACAAGCCCGAAATTATGCCCCAGCTCATGCACGGCTTCCTTCACAAGACGCTCAACGAGCAGCGTGTTATCTTCAGGAAGGCCGTAATATTTAGTATTGAGGCGGTGCATTGTCACCACTGAACCAATTCCTCCCAATTGCGCTTCACCGAATACAAAAGTCAGAATGGGTATAAACAAATCAACATCAACGACCCCGAGAACCTTCAGGGCATCGGCGGGCGGATTCCGTATTATCTGCAGCAGAATCTGAGAAGAGTTATACTGGAGCCTGTGAGGGTCAAATGTCCTTTCCAGACATATATTCGGGACAAGCACCCTTGCAGGAAAACCGAAAGTTCTGTGAATAGAGTTCTGCAACTGTTCAATCCAGGGATGTGGATCAGTTTCTATCGGCAGGATGTAAATATAGTGCATTGTCAGGATTGAATTCCATGTTTAGCTTTTTTCAACTGGTATTTTTCAATTTTATTGTACATGGTCAACCGGCTTACCTTGAGGATACCCGCAGCCTGGGCAATATTGCCGTTGGTCAATTCAAGCACTTTCTGAATATGCATTTTTTCAACTTCGTCGAGGGAGGGAATTTTTTCTCCGGATTCAAGCACAGTAGAAGGAAAAAAGAAGGAGAGATCGTTAAGATCAACAAGATCCCCCTTTGTCACCACCATCGCCCGCTCAATAACATTCCGCAGCTCTCTCACATTACCCGGCCAGTCATACTCCAGCAGCATATCCAGGGTATCACTGGATATGTCAATTACATTCTTGTTCATTGATTGTGAATATTTTTTTATAAAATACCGGGTAATTGCAGGGATGTCCAGTTTACGTTCCCTAAGGGGCGGGACTGGAATAGTCACGACATTCAGCTTGTAGTAAAGATCTTCACGGAAGCTCCCATCATGAACCGCGCGCTCCAGATCATGGGTTGTTGCACAAATGATTCGGAAGTCCACATCTATGTTTTTATCGCCCCCAAGCCTGGAAAACTGTTTTGTTTCTATGACCCGCAGGATATCAGCCTGCATTTTAGTGCTGATCTTTCCAATTTCATCAAGGAAAATCGTACCCTTGTCGGCCATCTCCAATCTCCCCTGCCGTCGGTATAATGCACCGGGGAACGCTCCTTTTTCGTGGCCGAACAACTCACTTTCAAGCAAGCCCTCAGAGTATGCGCCACAATTGATTTTTATTATGGGGAAATATTTCCTTCTGCTGTTACTATGTATGGCACGGGCAATGAGTTCCTTCCCAGAGCCGTTTTCTCCCTTGATGATAACCGTTGAATCGGTTTGAGAAACTTCAATTACCTTCTCCAGAACTTTTTTTATCGCCGGGCTCTCCCCGACTATTTCATCAGGAAAAGATATCTCTTCGATATGCTGTCGCAACTGCCTGTTTTCGCTGAGGAGCCTCCGCTGTTCCACGGCATTACGGATAAGGTGGCTCATTTCGTCGGGATCAACAGGTTTGATAATATAGTCGAAAGCCCCCTCTTTCAGCGCCTGTATGCTCGTTTCTACGGAGGCGAAGGCGGTGATTATTATCGTGATAATATTCTTGTCAATTTTTTTGATTCTTCTCTGCAGTTCAAGTCCATCAATACCCGGCATCTTGATATCGAGCAGCACAATATCCCACGGTCCCTCCTGAAGTTTAAGGAGGGCATTGTTCGCATTATCCGCCGAACTTACCCGGTACCCATCCAGCTCGAACCATTTGGTAAGGGCGTCACGTACCGAAGCTTCATCATCTACGATCAGTATTGCTATATCTGAAGGTTTCATGTTCTCTATCTTCCTCGTATCAGCTATCCTTGTGCTCTGCATACGCCCTCGGAAGCGTGACTGAAAATACCGTGCCACTCCCCACTTTGGATTGCACATCTATAGCGCCTTTATGCTGCTGCACTATACCGTAGACGGCAGAAAGTCCCAGGCCAAGGCTGGCGCTTGACTCTTTTGTTGAGAAAAAGGGGTCAAAGATGAAGGGGAGATCATGGTCTGCAATCCCTTTTCCGAAATCAATTACCTTAAAACTCATCTTCTCTATATCAGAACAATCCGACCGCACAATAACCTGTT
>CAYSWG010000162.1:0-6122 GCA_964434465.1 uncultured Geobacteraceae bacterium | reverse complement strand
TCAAGGGACACGCCGGCAAAGAAGCCGCGGCTGCGGGCGTAGGAGTAAATCTCCGCCTTCAGTTGCCAGTCGGTTGCGGCAACGGCCCGCCGGCCAACCGGACCAGCGGCAACGGCAGCATCGGCTCCCAGTGTGAAATTGCCCTTGGTGATCCCCATAATGCTCTTCCTGGTCTTGAATACCAGGATGATGTCACTGGACACGGCCCCGAACTGGAGCCCGAAACTGCCGCCGGCCAGGTAGACAAAGGAAGGATTGCTCCAGGAACCATCTTCACCGCGCGTCATGGCAATGCCACTACCGTACTGGCCGCCCAGGAAGAATCCCAGCTTGATGGTCCCGGGAATGACGACGATGCCATAGGCATTGGCCAGGAGGTCGGGAGAAATGCCTTCGGGAATGCCGGTTATTTCCCTGAGCACTTCACCCGAGGCGTTGATCTTCATGATTTCATCCACAGCCCCGGCGTTGTAGGAACTGGTTGCCAGGATAACCGCCGCGGATGCTTCCGGTTGCGGAGAATCGGTGAGCGCCCTGGTTACAGGCGGCGTGTACACCTCTTCGACGATCTTCGGTTCCCGGATCGGCACGGTATCGATGGCCTGCCATCTCTCGTCCGTCACGGGCTGGGCCAATACCGGCTCGGACGGAAGCATGACGGCAGCCGCTGCCAGGCAGAGAATGCTCGATACCGTTACCGTTTTCACGGCAAATGCTCGTATTTTCATAGTAGGACCTCCTTTTCTTCCGTGGATTGTTTTCCCCGTGGCCCCCACTGCAGCCGTTCAATATTCTGGTGATGATAGCCCATATGAGGCAAAAAACCAAGGACTAGTCGGCAAACCGCCCGACAGCACCGGCAGTGTCGGTGTCTCCCTGCAGCCGGCGGAGCAGGTCCAGCTGGCCGGACAGGTCGCACAGGGGCGGCAGCCCGGCCCAGGCCAGCAACCCGGGCATGACCCTTTCCGGAGCTTGCCGGGGCAGCAGTTCGTCGGAAAGATGGTGAATCAGTTTCATGGTGCGCAAGCCGTCGAACCAGGAGTGGAACGCCGCCAGCAACGCAGCGTCATCGCGGCTGTTCCGGCGCAGGTTGTCCCAGGCTTCGGCAAACCGGTAGCGAATGAGATACGCTGCCAGGCAGGGCGACAGTGTTCCCGACCGCTGAACCATCTCCGCACCGGCGGCATCAGTCCTTCGGTTGACCAGCGCGAGCCATTCGCCGAGAATCCGGTAACACTCGGTCCCGTAGAACAGTACCGATGCGGCCTCGCCCCGAAGGAGCCGGGCAACGCTCCGACCGGTCCCGAAGGGCACCCGGTGGGACGGCCGCGCCGAGGGACGGACGAGGGTTCCGCGCACGGTCTCGACCCCTGCTGTCTTCCGCAACTGCTGCAGAAAATAGAAATCCTCGGCAGCGGTGCGGGTATTCATGCCGCCGGCGGCGACGTATGCCCCGGCGGTACAGGCCATGGCGCTGCCCACCGTGTGGAAACCATAGGGCGAACCTGCAGTGGCCAGACCCAGCACGTAGGCGCGCAGGTATAACTCGTAGTGATCAATGGCCGCCTGCTCTTCGGCGGACGAGCCCGGCTGATGACAGAAGGGGATAACGGCGGCACCGGCCGGTGCGGCAGCAAAATGGCTGACGAGTGCCTGGAAATAGTCAGGGCCGACCAGAGTGTCTCCATCCAGGGCTACGAGCAGCGGCTCACGTCCGGAATACTCCAGGAGCGGCAAGGCCAGATCAAATCCGATCTTCCGGGCAAGACCCACTCCCCCCTTGTTCAGGGGCAGCTCCCGCCCCGGCGATGCGGCGTCGACCCAGGACAGGCGCAGAGGGGCCAGGGAATTCGCCAGGGCGGTGAGACCGGCAAGGAGTGCCTGATTGTCAATCTTGTCGACCGGTGCGGCATCGGGGCGATTGTTCACCACCACCAGCACGAGAAAGCGCTGGAGCAGTTCCGGAGGATTGACAGCCAGGGAACTAAGCGTCGCAAAAAGGGTAGCCCCTTCCGCAAGAGCCGGAATGACAACCGCCCCGGCAAAGCCGGGCCCGGTATCACCGACGGGCAACCACGGTCCGTTGACGCCGCGCGCGGCAAGATAGGCTGTATGACGTGCTGGCAGCATAGGGTGGCACTATACCCGAGAAAGACCGCATCGGGCAAGCCCTGGTACAGCAGTCCGCCATTGACAGCCTCACGATTATACTGCACAATTTCCGAACATTACGGTCTGGAGCCGGCCATGCACCAGGTACCGTCCAGGGAGAATTCTCATGAAACTACCGGATAACGAACTGCTGCTGCAGGTTCTGCAGAAAATTTCCGTCCCCACGTTGGTTCTCGACCGCGACCACACCGTCACCATCTGGAACGGCGCACTGGAAA
This sequence comes from uncultured Geobacteraceae bacterium, assembly GCA_964434465.1. Lineage (GTDB taxonomy): Bacteria > Desulfobacterota > Desulfuromonadia > Geobacterales > Geobacteraceae > RPRC01. Next base: position 3,732 of record CAYSWG010000162.1, on the reverse strand, counting down.
CCCTCACCGGTTACCAGGCGGCGGCAATGGTCGGCACGAAAAACCACTGGCAGGCCTTCTATCCGGAGGCAAAACCACTGCTGGCCGATCTGGTTCTGGACAAAGTACGGGAGCACACGATCAATAAGGCCTATAACGGCAATCACCGGAAGTCTCCGTTGACCAAGGACGCCTATGAAGTGGAGGTTTTCTTTCCGAATCTTGGAGAAGGGGGAAAATGGCTGTTCCTGACGGCAAGCCCCGTGGCCGACAGCAATGGCGGCATGCTCGGCGCCGTACAGACCGTCCAGGACATTACCGAGCGGAAAAAAGTCGAAGAAGAAGTCCGAAAAAGCGAAAAGCGCTACCGGGAACTGAGCATCACCGACTCCCTGACCAAGCTCTACAACTCCCGGCATTTCTTCAAGCAGCTTCGCCAGGAAATCGAGCGGGCCAAGCGCTACCTGGAACCCCTGTCCCTCATCCTCCTGGACATTGATAACTTCAAGCACTACAACGACACCTATGGCCATCTGGAAGGTGACCGGGTACTGGCGACCCTCGCCGATGTAATTCGCTGCAACCTGCGCACCGCCGATACGGCCTACCGCTATGGCGGCGAAGAATTCACCGTGATTCTCCCCGAAACGGAAGGCGACAACGCACTGCTGGTGGCGGAACGTCTGCGGAAAGGTTTCGAGAAAACGGTGCTGAATCCCCTGCCCCGCACCGAAGTATTCATGACCGTCAGTGTCGGCGTTGCCCAGTATCAACCCGACGAATTGGACACGGTCTTCATCAAGCGGTCAGACGCAGCCATGTATTCCGCCAAAATGAACGGCAAGAACCGGGTCAACCTGGCACCGTGATGCATGGGCGTAGGGCAGTCCTCCACGGCACGCCCCCTCAGCAGCACGACCCTCCACCGGCCGGTTCAGCTGCCACCGCCGGTCCGCAGGGAAACAATCCGTAGTGGACCAATCGGCCCCCGGAAACGGTAAAATACTGGCCGAAGCGGGTTTCCTGCACCATGGCGGCGGTATTGCCGCAGACCAGCATGGGTTTGCCGGCGACAAAGGTGTGGTGATTGTCCAGGGGGAAGGCGTGGGGGTATTCCGGGATGGTCCCCTTGTAGACCGCCACCTGACCGTAATCCTCGCAGATGTCCTCAAGCGATCCCAGTTTGAAAGCACGGACGGTACGGGAAAAGAAGCGGATCTGGCCGGTTTTTGCAGCCAACTCCCGATCGGCAACGGCAATGGGCCGGCTTGCCGTGATGCGATAATCGTGACAGCCCAACCGGGACAGCAGCCGCCGGAAATCCTCCGTGTAGAGCGCCCCGCCCAGACATTCGCCATAGAGGACCGGATCCTGACGAAGCTCGGCCGGTATGCGGCGGTCGGCGAAAACGTCGGAAAAATACAGTTCACCACCGGGCTTCAGCACGCGGAAAATCTCGGCAAAGACCGCCTCCTTGTCGGCAGCCAGATTGAGTACGCAGTTGGAAATGACCACATCCACCGAATCGTCGGCAATGCCGCAAGCGCCCAGATCCTCGATATACCCTTTCCGGAATTCCACATTCGCCTTTTTGAAGCCGAACCGCCGCATCTGGCTCGACACATGGCGCCGGGCAATGTCCATCTGCTCGTCGGTCATGTCCACACCGATGACTAATCCCTTCGGCCCCACCAGCTTCGCCGCCAGGTAGACATCACGGCCCGTACCGCTACCCAGATCAAGCACCGTACACCCTTCGATGGCCGGAGGAATGGGTGATCCGCAACCGTAGAAGCGATCAAGTATTTCCGAATCGATTTCTGCCAGGATCTCCCGATGGACCGGCAGAAAACTGTCCATGGCGCAACATGCGCTGGTCTTGATGTCCTTGGTACCGCCAAGGGTCTTGCCGTAATAATCCTTGACCTGATCGTGTATTCTTGTTTCCTCTGCCATGGGAGAATCCCCTCCTTTTCGGATTACTGCTCAGTGATACGGATGAAAAAACACCAGGAGGACAAACGCCGACACCGCCGGACCCCGTTCGACAACTTTCCCGTTGACCTTTTTCCCCGCTCCCGGTATCAGTGAGCCATGGGCCGCCCATGGGGGGACACTGCCGGCACAGGACGGCAATCAACTACAGGAAAGGAAGCAGAACATGGCCATCTGGTTTCGTCAGTATACACCCCAGGAGCTTAACTTCATCGTCAGGGAAACCCTCATCTCCCACCTGGGCATCGAGTTCACGGAGATCGGCGAAGACTTTCTCTCGGCTCGCATGCCCGTCGATCGACGCACCCAGCAACCCATGGGCATTCTCCACGGCGGCGCTTCGGTTGCCCTGGCCGAAACACTTGGCAGCGCGGCAGCTACCCTGGTCATCGACCGCAATGAATACTCCTGCGTCGGCCTGGAGATCAATGCCAACCACATCCGCTCCGTTTCCAGCGGCTATGTCATCGGCACCGCCCGCCCTCTGCATCTGGGCCGCTCCACCCAGGTCTGGGAGATGCTCATCCGCGATGAGGCGGGCAGCCTGGTCTGTGCAGCACGCATGACCAACGCGGTACTGAAGAAGGAACCCAAGGGGCACCAGTAATCTACCTTCGGCGGCGCCAGCCACCCAACAGGTAGAGCCCGGCAATGCCGGCGACAAAGCCGCCGATGTGGGCGAAATAGGCGACACCGCCCGTGGTTTTGCCCGAATTGATCCATTCGGCGCTGATGAACTGGAGCAGTGCCCAGTAGCCGATGATCAGATAGGCGGGAACCTCCACAAAGGTTACAAAGAAAAAGACCGGCAGCAGGGTCAGAATACGGGCGCGGGGGTAGAGGACCAGGTAAGCGCCCATAATGCCGGCAACGGCGCCGCTGGCGCCCACCATGGGAATGGTGGACTGGGGCGCGCTGAGCACTTGGGCCAGGGCCGCGGCAACGCCGCACAGCAGGTAAAACATGACAAAGCGGACCTTGCCCAGGGCATCTTCGATGTTGTTACCGAAGATCCAGAGATACAGCATGTTGGAACCGATGTGCAGCCAGTTGCCGTGGAGGAACATGGAGCTGAGAACCTGATACCAGGCGGTGAACGGCTCGGCAAGCAGGCGGGCCGGCACCAGGGCATACTCGGCGTTGAGGCCGCCGACAAAGTGGTTGATCCGCACCATGCCCCGCGCCGTTTCAACCAGCATCGGCGTGTAGGAACCGGTCAGCCGGTCCTGGATGAAGAGCAGAACGTTGGTGACGATCAGGGCGACGGTCAGCACCGGAACTGTTCTGGTTGGGTTATAATCCTTGATGGGCAGCATGGATTGTAGTATAGGAAAGCGCCATGCTCCTGTCGAGTCCCTTTCTCTCCGGGGGAACATCAGTCAAGGAAGATCACGGGGGCACGAGCCCCGAAACAGTGATCTTTCTCGAGTATCCAACGGATCCTGACCGCAGGCTTTCCGCCGACGGATCATCATTCAGCGGCTACCCGACCATTGTGTCCACCGGAGCAGCAGTTTGAGCTTTGCTGAAAAAATGTCCCTCTTTCTGCCGGATGACAAAAAAATTTTGACAAACCCTCCGGGAAATGGTACTGGATCCCGAAATTGCCACACCGATAGACGATAATACTCAACCATTCGCAAGGATGGGGCGGAAAGCCTACAGGGTCTCACCGAGACAGCCGGGTTGCCGAAATATCACCCATATTCCGGCGACCCGGCTCGTTTTTTTTAAGCCGTGGAGTCCGGGATTCATCCT
>CAYSWG010000161.1:0-6133 GCA_964434465.1 uncultured Geobacteraceae bacterium | reverse complement strand
TCGTTTTCGGCAACTTCAATTGTAATGGCAACCGCCACATTTACTGTGCGCTGTGCTATATTTTTCTGTATCAGGTCGGGTAAATTGCGGTCACCGATTTTCTGGTTTGCAGGAGGCATACTGGCCTTGTCGTCAATTCCTATATAGATAGAACCACCCTGAGCATTGGCAAAACATACACAGTCTTTTGCCAATTCATCCCAATCTGTATTTCTACCTTTCAGAAACTTCAGCGATTTTTTATCCGTGTTTATATTTTCTTCCATACTGCTTGCCTTTTTAATCTTTCAAATTTACTCCAGATAAATCTGGAGGCTATTCAATCCGGGTCTATTTATTTTCCCGTGCTTCCCGCTTTTCTGCCAAACTCAAATGGATGTCATTGTCTCTCACTTCGCCCCACGGACTGCCGGGAGGGTTTTTACCGCGGTCGATGCCCCATTTGATGTTGAATTTGTTGCGAAGTATTCCGGCTTCTACAAACGGACGGATATTCAGGCGCACGCCATCATTCAAATCGGGTTCCCAGCCGATGGGTTGTTGTTCGAGGGGTTTCCAACGAACAAAAATGTCGAATGGTTTTTCACCGTGAAGTATGGCTTCCAACTTTTCTTTGAGTTTCAATGCCGCAATCAATAAGCCTTCTGCCCCGCTTTCTCCGTTTCTTTTCATGGCTTCACATCCTCGTATCCAATCGCCCAAATAGGTGTATATGAGTTTTGAGAGTTTTTCTTTGGTGAGCGTGTGGTAATTAACCAAGGCTGAAAAACCATCGGGGCGACCGTCCCAAATGTTCCAGATAAAAGGCCGGTTTTGGAATACCTTGCAATGTTGCACAAAGAACTCTTTGCGGAGCCATTCGTCCAAATTTACAGATGATGCTCCTTCTTTGGTTAGCAGTTGGGCAATGGTTTGATTGTTCCATTCGCTGCCAAAAACTTCCTGCAGGTAAGAGCGCAACCTGTCGGCACCGGCTCCTTCTGAATTGACAGATGGAATACAGAAAATACCATCTTCATCAGTTAGATAATCAAATTCTTTAATAGCCTTTATCAATTCTCTTGCTTCGTCTGCCAACTCCATTTCAGTGTCACTTTCGGCTGGCCAACGATAACCCAATAGTCGAGCAATAGCAACTTGCAATGGATTTTCTGCTTTTATAGGATGCCCATGAAACAGCCATTGTGTAACATCATCACTATATGGTTTGGGTAGACCATTGGGGTATTCTTCTGATGCAACTTTTTGCCACTTATATACATTAAATGGTACTTTACCAACAGACGCAGTTGATATTGCTAAATTTTGGTCAATTTTCCGTAATTCAGTTTCATACTCTTCAGACAATATGTATGAATATATAGCAGTTGATTTTATATCTTCATCTGGAATTATGACTGTTATTTCACTTGTAAATGGCCTTGCGTGAAAAACGCAAGCTTGAAGACGACCGACATTAGTTAAATAAAATCCATTTTTAGTAAATGCTTTTTGCCCTTGATATCTGGCAAAGTTTTTACCTTTAAATTTCCAATTTAAAATATAATGACATCCATGTTGTCTTCCCGTGAATGGCCCTCCATAGGTAATTTCCCATACTTCAGATTTTATGTTTTCCCAGAACAATAGTTTAAATCTGTTATCATCACCAGTTTTAATTCCTTGATATGATTCAATATATGTTTGAAGTAGTTGGCTTTCTGAGTCTAAGTTGTTATTTGCAAGGATAATTTTTGAATCCGGATTTTTAAGTTGGTCGCTCTGGGAGAAAGAAATTATATCGTACGTCTTAAGTGCGTCTCCTTTTGCAGAAACACTTGATTCATTTTTTACGTCTATACCTAAAAATTTATCTTCATCCAAAGGCCTTTGATTTGAAACTGCTACTAATATTGCTTTTACTACCTCTCCTGAAATCTGACTAAATGCACCTGCTCCAAACGTTATCAAAAAATTAAATTGTTTGCCTTTCAATAAATCTACTCTATGTTTCTTATAAGTAGCTTGAAAAAGCCAGTTTTGAGGCATTACTGAGCTGGCTGTTCCCAATGTTGATTTAAGCATTCTTTCAAAAAAAACATTAGCAAGTTCACCTTTAGATAATGGATAATATTTAGAACAATAATTTGCCAATTCCCCATTTTCTTTTTGGCGACCACGCCCTAAATATGGTACATTGGTTATTTGCAAAATATATTTTTTCGCCAATAGCTCACCCGCTTTAGCAATCCCAGCAGCCATTACTCCACGTTCGACTAAGTCTTTGTCGGTTTCACCTTCCAACGCTTTTACCAATACCGGTTGCAGTTGTTCGAAACTGGCGGTATAAATTCCACCTTCAATAGTGGATGGATCAAGCAAACTTCCCAATTCTGGCGCTAATTGGAAATGGTTGTATAACATTCGCATTCCATTTTCCATCCGTTCTTTGTCTTCAAACCGGTCAACTTTATCCACAAATTTTACCCAATCTTCAGCTCTGCCTTTTGGTGCAATTCCACTGCAAGCCAAATTCATTTCGGGTAATTGTTTGTAATGTCCGCAAAACTTCCAGGCAGTTAAAGCGAGGTTAAAAGCGGCAAGTTGTGTGCATCGGGGATCCAACTCCAAACCATGCAGGTTTTCGGTAATTACTTTGTCGGTGGCTTCTTCTTTGGTCAAACTTTCTTCGTACATCCGCAAACTGGCAAATACTGCGAATAACGAAGACACAAAATGGCCTGAACCCATGCAGGGATCTAAAGACGTAACTTCGGCGGTTTTATCAGGCCATCCTTCGAATTTTCCTGCTGCCGGTGTGCTATCTTCCAACAACCGTAAATATTCAAACTTAACAGGCGGTGCAACTCCACTATTTCGGCTTACCCACCATGCTCCAAGGGTATTGTCAATTAAAAAATGAACCATGTAAGGTTCAGTAAAAAGCTGTGTTACGGCAGGTAATTTAGTCCCGTCGATATCAGCCCCACTTTTATTGATGTCTTCCTTGGCCTGACTTTGCCAAAACTGATATACCCAGCCCAAAGCATCATCGGCAGTAAATATGGAAGGATCTAAACCGTCAATAATTTCTTCGAGTCTAATGCGGTCGTTACTTGCAAAACCAACCTGCATCAACGGATCATCGGTTCTGAAAATGGCTGGTAACATTTTAGAAGCGTAAGTGGCCGCTGCATCCCATTTGTCGATGAAACCCTCTTCTTTGGCCAGTTGCTCACAATCTTCCATCGTTACCGCCACATCATCTGCATATATGAGCAAATCGTTTGCTTCCAGAAATTTGGCAAACAACATCTTGTGCCATGTTTCATAAGCCAGCTCGTAAGTCAGGCGTTCCATCTTTTGATCCCCGGTACCGGGTAAATCGTCGCCCAACAACCTTCCTTTTTGGCGCAATCTGTTTCGTAACGATCTTTGTTCCGGAGTAAGGTGTGCAAAGGGTTCAGTATGATCGACTGCCAAACTGTGTAAACCGTTAAAAGCCCCTTCTTCTGAGGTTTGTCTGGCTCTTTTTACCGCAGTTTCTAAAGTAGTTCGTTGTTGAGTGGTTAGTACAGCCATTATTTTAAGATAATTGAGCTTGATTTTTTAAGAAGTTCCTCCAATTCGGTTTTTAATTCAGCAATGTAAGTCTCTATATCAGCTTGGCTGGTAATAGTTTTACGTGGCAAACTAAATGTACTGGCTTGTGGAGCAGATAATTGAATGGCATCATCTAATGCCGATTGAAACTGGCTGGACAGAGCAGCAATTTTAGTGTCCCAGGCATCAAGTGATACTTTTTGTAGCTGGACGAGTAAAGCATTGGCATCTGCCGGTTTTATTTCGGGTTTGCCCAACAATTGATGTTTGGCCAAAATAAGGTGTTTTTGATCGGGTGTGAGTTTGATGAAATATTGATTGGCTTGTAATTCAGTCATTCTCGAACCATAACTCTCGATAAACCGTTCTTTCTGTTGATTTAACAGTGTCATCAGCTTATCGGTCAACTCATTTAATTTGGGTTGAATTGGGTCAGGTTCCTGCAACAACAAACGATTCTCACGAATAGCGGTAATCTCTGCTTTTAATTGCTCCAACTCTTCATTATCAGGAGCAAAACGGGTCAGATTCTTTAATAAATTCCATTGTGGTTCTCTTGCACTTGCTATTTTGGCCTCGCTACTCCAGGTTAAAAACTTTTCACGAAGTAAAGTCTGTTGTTCCAGAATGTCAAGGAGTCGTTCGTTTCCTTCTTTGTTCTCAATATCTTTTATAAAACTCAGGTTGATAGGTTCGGGACGTGGAGCATCACCACTAACCTGATTGGCCAGTGTTTTAAGCTTTTCCAAAAATGTGTTTGACAACGGGAAAATTTCCTGATTTGGTGGGCATGAAATACCGACTTCCTGAAACAGTTTCTTTATTGCAATCTTGTCCTTGACTGATAAAATATGGACTTCCTTCTTAAAGGAGGCACCGTTTATTTTGCCTTGCTTCAAATCCATCTCCGATGATGAAATCCAATTCACATTTTTAAGCATAATCAGAATCGTATCCACCGCATCCTGACTCCAGCCATAAGTTGCTTTCATAAAATGATTACGGATGTCTTTCCCTGTTTTGGAACCATTGCCAATGTACCGCAATATTTCGGCTGCCACGGGGTGTTTATCAACATCGTCCCTAAAGTTGATTGCATTTAAGGCATCAGGTATGCCCATTTCCGCCTTTTTCAGCGCCTGACCCCAGTTTAGAAAGTCAGCTTTGCCTTTAAAGTCAGGGAATTGGCGGTCGGCGATACTGTTAAGAGCCTCCTGAATATTTTCCTTCAACGAACCGGCTTGCACTGTGTTACCCCCTGCAAGATATACTTTGGTTTCGTCACATATTTTTTCAATCAAATCCTGAATGGCAGTTTTGGCCTGTGATTGCCGGGTTTCCATGCTCTTTTTGGCTTGCTCTCCTTCGGGTGTCGATTGCAATCCTTTCTCATTGATAGCTAATCCGGCAGCCAGATACTTGACAATTTCCGTTTTCAATTCAGTATCCCTGAATCTTTTTACAAAAGCGTATGAAAGTGGCGTGTTATTACCGGCTGCTCTTATTTCGCTGATTAGAGTATTCTCATTTACTTCCCAACCGTCACGAATCCACAGATTCAGTTTATGCTCCATATTTGGCATCGTGTCTTTGTCCCACAATTCAAAATCACGCTCCATTTTCGAATATCCATGCGTTACCCGAATAGCTTTGGTTTTATCCTTGAAAAGAGCAATAATTTTTTCCCTTCTATGGTTATGAATCAAATCGTCGCCAGAGTTGTTGAGTTTAATGTACTGTTTGCTATACTCCTGCTCCCATTCCTGCCCAATCTTTGTTTGAAGTTTATATTCATCACCAATCGGCATGAGCTCATTACCTTCTACCAGTTTTTTTATTAATTCTTTAACTTTAGTTCGGAAGGTTTCAGAATTATTGTTCAGGTTATCAATCAGTAAATCAGCAATCACTTTTTCATTCGATTTTAGCCCTGTATCATGGATTTCAGTAGTTATCTTTTCAATCAGGAAAACAGCACTTAAAATTCTACCTTCAATTTCCGAATCACCTCCTTTAGCCTTTTTTTCCTGAATCAAATTACTGGTATCATTCAGCAAAAGCCCGGCTTGAATGAGGTCTGACCTATTTTGTGTAAAAATAAAATCAGCAGGTACGATATACCCCACTTCCTTGTCGGCCAATGATTTTAAGCCATCATCAATCAACCGCAATTGATTTCGGAGTTGGCCTGATGTTCCGGCGACATCGGTCACCTGTAATACTTTATACCAGAATTTACGGGTTGAAGGTAGCAAAGGATAATCGGCTACCAATGTGTTTTTGTCTTCTGCAAGATAGCCAAATACAGTACCTTCCATATTGCGTGAAATTTCACCCAATGATGAATCAAGTTGATTATTTAACGTCGCAACGCATGATGGTTTTTTAGCTAAAACAGTTTTACGAATTACAGTTTGTATGTCGGTATTTGATAATTGAATGGGTACTCTGAAACGAGCCATCAATTTTTGCAGGATTGGAGTATCTGTCAAAGCATTCTGACCAGTACCTGCCAGCATGAATTTGCCATCAAATCTTGAGCATAGGTCTT
>CAYSWG010000160.1:0-6376 GCA_964434465.1 uncultured Geobacteraceae bacterium | reverse complement strand
CCGTTAGCAACCATAGTAAAAAAACTCGTTTTCATACACGATTATGTAAGTTAAATCACTATTTTTAGATTTTGATTTGCTATATTTATTATTCTATTTTAAAACATACTTGTATGTATTTGTACAACAGTGTATTAAAAAAAATTTGACGAACGGAGTGAAAATAGTTCACAAAAACTTGTCACAAAACTGCTTTTTTCACCACTATAAGTGAGAGGATATAATTTTTTTGAATCGATGCAAGTGATTTTAACCAAAAGCCTAAATTGCTAAACAAAAAACCTATGAAACTACAAAAAAAAATATTTAGTTTTTTAATTACACTTGCTCTTGTATATCCTGTGTTTGGGCAAATGTCGTCATCGGCAACCATTATAGTTATTGATGCCTTGGGAAACAGGGACTCCGTTATGATTGGTGAAAATGAAATCGCTACCCTGGGGGTTGATCCGGAGTTGGATGAGGTGAACCTCTACGGGCAACCCTGGGGCGATCCCGAAATTCGATCGATAGTCCGACCTTATATGTGTGGTTGGTGTGGCGATATGCCGGACGAAATGCTTAGTTACAACAACATTACACAAGAGTTAAAGAATGACTATCGGCAAAATTTATATTGTGGATTGGGGCAGGACTTCACCTTTACCTTTGCCATTAGTGCTACGCGACTTCCAGTGACAATTGTTGCTAAGCATTACATTCAACAATACACCTTCGGCACATATTTTTATTACGACAGCCTAAATTGTTCTTCGTGGCAAGTGACGGCAGGTTATGAGCCTTTTTGGGGACAAGGTAACGTTGTTGTTGACACCATTTACATTCTTAATGAGTACATAATCCAAGAGAAGTGGTTAAGAATATACTTTCAACCGATTGTAGTTGTCCCTCAAATACCTTATACTAAGGTTGGTATTTATCCAAATCCAACTAAAAATATCGCAACTATTAGTTTTACAGAGCCATTCTTTGGGCAAGCAACAATCGTTAACTCATTAGGGATGACACTTAAGCGAATTGTACTAAACAACAAGCTTGAATATACAGTAGACCTATCGGGGTTTACGAATGGAACTTACGTTTTAGTTGTTTACGACAGCAATGGGAAACCCAAGGGGAGCACAAAATTTATTGTTAAAAACTAATCCAGTACTACTCATGTATAAAAACATCCTTTTTATTGAATCCTTATCGGCTGCAATAATCCTATTCATGAATAAGACCTGCGCTCAGGTATATAACCCTCTTTTATTTAATCCAAGCCCAATTATCGATACTTCCGGCTTTGATACGTATAAAATGTCAGGCTATGCTCCTTATGGCGGGGTTTTTACTCCTAAAGGAGTGGTAAGGGCTCTTATCATTTATGCTGGTTTTACCAACGATAACGGCCAGTATGTGGATAATTGGCCGGCAAACTCTCCCACTCCTAACTATGTTGACGCTCAAACAGGGCTTGCCGAGGAGCTTATTCTTGGTTCTCAACAACGGGTGATTGAACTCAGGAACTCATTGAACCGAAGCGTATCATGCTTTTATGATGATAAGTCATTAGGAAAGTTCACCATAATAGGCGATGTGCTAAAGGACCCAGCAACTGGTTTGCCAGTAAGGATAAATATTGATCCAACTGAGGCACCTGCAATTACTAGTTGGGCAAGTACTAATAGCCCAAACAAAAGAGTTATTCTAAAAATGCAAGAGATGTACCCAAATTTCGATTGGTCGCCTTATGACAATCGAACAAATGGGCCAAATTACCAGTACGACAATTCCAATTCTCAACACGCTATAAACCCGATTATGTTATTATTATTTATCGATTTGCCAAGGGCTGGAGTATAAAACCCTTTCCTGGATCAGACGTATCGTATGGTGGTTTTACACCGATGCTTCAGGGCAACATTACCTATAATAGTTATACCATTACCGGTGATGGTTATACATTTCTAACCGGGGGTGAAAACCCAACATATACAGCAAGCACCTTCATCCACGAAGTGGCGCACTTACTTTATTCCTGCCCCCATGTAATGGGCGCAAATAACGTAATGGGGAATCGGTTCTTTATACAAACGGCTGGCTGGGGTATGATGATGCCGTGGTGGGTTACTTTTTTCACGGCTAACGCATGGGAACGATGGCTACTGGCTTGGACAGAAACTGTTTCGGCGTCAGGTCAAACCGCTGACATTACGGCAGATGCAGGTAATGAGTTTACATTTACAGTACGCGATTTTGTTACAACTGGCGATGCGCTAAGAATAAAACTTCCGGGTATTGCTGATAATTATCTCTGGGTCGAAAATCATCAGAAGATTAATCGTTTCGACTACAAACCCTGGGCAGGAAGCAATGGTTACTCTTCTGATGGTGAACTTTTACCCGATGTTTCGACAGGCTTATACTGTTATGTTGAAAACGTTGCAGCCAGTAGAAATAATTTTCCTCAATTTAGTATGGATAGGTGGAACGGGATAAGAGTTCTTAACGCTCAGGGGAATTTTGATTACACACGTAGTAGCATACCATTAATAAATCCAAACTACTATTACGGTAATGTTCTATTCACCTACGGCAGAGCCTCAGAGAACCCAATTTCTGGGCTTAACCCCTTGTTTGCATGGATTGACGACTATCCAAAAATTGAAAAAGTTAATGGGGTGTTTATTTGTTACCCTGGTTCTGAGGATGGGGTTATTTCTTTTACAGAAAACCATTTTAATTCAACTAGAGGTGAATTTTATTCTATGGTACGTGAGGCAAATGGTACGAATACAAATATGCTATATGGCAACACCATGGGGGTTAATTCAGAGGCTACTAGCCTGTTCAATAGAAGACCTGAAGCATTTACCGTTGGCGATGAAATTGGGCTATCTGGAATAGTTCCAGCACTTAACAGTCCCTTATATAGCACTACAACCCATAAGCAAACACCATACATTCTTAACGGCCTTTCATTAACTGTTAATAGTTATAATGCAAGTACAAAAGCCTATACGGTAACTGTAAAGTATAATGACTTTGAATTCCGTAGGAACATTCGCTGGTGTGGCGATATTATCCTACCAACTGGAGTGCCATTGGTTCTTAAACCTTCTGTTGAACTGCTGCTAGATAAGAGCGGCACTCCTAATCGCCGTACCCAAACTTCCGCTGGCGATTTTGTTAATCCCACCATACTTACTTTTAAACCCGGGGCTACATTTACCATGGAATCGCAGTCTGTGTTACGTGTAAGCAGGGGCAGTACGCTTACACTTGAAACGGGAAGTAAGCTTAGCATTGGCGAAGGAGCATTGCTAATTATCGAGGCTGGCTCAACCCTTTACCTTGAAAATTGTGCCGAGATAGAAGCCCTATCCAGTGGGCAAATTGTTGCCAAGGAGGGTGCAATTCTCAAAATCGCTCCCAATACCATTTTAAACTTGCACGAGGGTCAAGCCGCTTTGTCCATTGCCCCAGGGGTAATCATTCCCAATGGTTTTGTTAATCCGCTTGCCGTTGTTCCCCCAGCATACCATATTGCAAAAGGAAAGAATACAACCTGGGCGGGTGGTAATTAACGAATGGTACGCGACCTCAGAGTCGAACCCAACGCAATCCTTATAATGAATGGCAGTACCCTGCACTTCGATGCCAGTTGTGGTATAACCGTTTCCCCCGGGGCACAGCTAAGCGTACTGCAGACCATGCTCACCAACTCCGAGGGATGCCGTGGTGGTGCTACTTGGAAAGGGATTATTGTGGAGGGTAACCCATCGCTTCCACAAACTCCTGCGTCCAATCAGGGTAGTTTGTATCTTGGTACTGGCACTGTGGTGGAACATAGTCAGTATGGCATGTCGGCTACAAATGGCATTGGAAGCAAAACCGGCGGAGGTATAATTAAGGCAAATGGTGCCAGTTTTACCGATAATGTTACTGGTGTGCACTTCGATAGTTACCGCTCTGGTAACCTCCCTAATCAATCCTACATAATTAATTCTACCTTTAAAACAACTGCATACTTGCAACGAAATGGACTTGCTCCACTGGCTCATGTAAGTTTACAAGGTGTTTCGCAAGTACAAATAAAGGGCAATACATTTCAAAATGCATCGGCTGCCTCGTACGACCTAAACAACAGGGGCTTTGGCGTGTACGCCAGCAATGGCGATGCTTACATTGCAAATAGTAGTTTGGGAATAGCCAACACTTTTAGCGGGCTAACCGTTGGGGTGCAGTCGGTTGGTGCTGTTGCAGCTCCTGCCCTTTTAGTTGAGAACGCATTATTTAACAACTGCTTTACTGGGATATCGGTAAGTGGAGCTGGCTCTCCTGTAATAAGGAATTGTCAGTTTTCTGTACCCGATTATACCAACGGAGTTAATGTTGCGAGTGCTGTAACCCTCAATATGGCGACTCCTTTTTCAGTTTTGGGCAATGTGATAAATGGAGCGGGTACAAGTACTGGTATTAGCCTGTCTAACATTTGCCAAAATGCTGGAATTGTTAAGGAAAATACTATATCCAACCTAAAGCTTGGCATCACAATTAATAGCATCGGTTCAAAAGCAAACTTAACCTGCAATACGCTAAACAACAATAACTTTCATATATACTTTGCAAATGGAAGCTACTGGCTTGGAAGCATCATTGGCTCATCAAGGTATTCAGCCTCCAATCAATTTCTGCCAATTTCGGGCAGTTCTTTCAATTTGGTTTCGGCATCAAGCAAACCTATTACTTACTACGGCCATAGTTCAAACCCTGCTTACATGCCTAGAAAAAATAGTGGTAAGGTTTACGTTTTCGCAGCCGATAAACTCAAAAGCTGCGGGAGAAGCTCAGCAGGAAGTTTGGAAGCATTAGAGCAGTACAATGACACCATCGCTGTAAAGCAAGTCGAGTTTGCAGAATTCGAGGACGAGGGCTGCACCGACAACCTGATGCTTGCCGTGGAGAGCGCAGTGCCCGGCAATCCGCTACCGCTAATGCAACGGTTGCTAAATGCTTCGCCTGTACTGTCCGACTCCGTTATGGTAGCAGCTACCATCCGGTACGAGGTGCTACCCGATGCGTTTATAGCAAGGGTGCTAGTCTCGAACCCGCAGGCTCCCAAGTCGCCAGCCGTTACCGAGGCTATGGATTTACGACCAAGTCCACTTCCCGTTTACTTTTTACAGGCTATTAACGAGATTGGCCACGAGCTTTCAGAAATAGACATAGCTAAGGGCAATCTCGAAGGGCTGATTGGTACTCGGGACCTAATGTTGGCTAACATGGCAGGCCGTTTGCTCAACGACACGATTAGTAAGGCAACCGACACGCTTACTATGGCTATTAACCTAATGCCAACAGCCACCACCATAGCCCTAAAAGCCCTGCTTCAGTTCGAAAAGGGCGAACACGCTGAGTGTATGGAAACCCTCACCACGGGTATAGGGCAGGTTAGCAATTCCATCGAAGCAGCCGAACTCGAAGGGTTTAGCCAGTTTTTGGCTACAGTAAACCAAACAGATACTAACGATACTACATTTACGGAACTGATGGGCGGCTTTGCCGAGTCGCCAAATGTTTTGGTTAGCCTGTTGGCAAAAAATGCGCTGCTGGCTGCCAGTTCAACACCTATTCATGCCCCATTTATTGAGTACGAGCCAATGGCTGTTCCCCGCTTGAGCACGGCACCAACTAGCCCAACTGTAAGCGTTGCGCCTGCAAGGGCTACCGCCTTTGTGGTGGTTAGTTACAACCTTTCTACAGTAAAACCATCGGAGGTTCGAATAGCCATTACAAACGGCAAGGGAGAAAATAAGTGGTCGTACAGCCCAAGGGTACGCACGTTCGAAGAGATTGTCGTTACCGAAGGCTGGCTTCCCGGAAACTACACAGCTAACTTGCTACATGGCAGTAAATCAATTGCCTCGGCAACGTTTAGCATTGGTGGGACCGAAGAAGTAGCCCCATTTGCCGAAAACACAAGTTTGAAAGCGTTTTACATTTCTCCAAATCCTGCAAAATCGACCGTAACCATAACCTTAGCCGAAAGGTATGCTAGCTCATCGTTCTCGTACGTATTGCTCAACAGCAAGGGGGAACCCTTTAAAAAGGGTAATGGCACAGGAAGTGTTAGCGTTAGTATCGACACGCTTTTACCGGGTATTTACATAGTTAAAGTTACTGTAAACGGGCAAGATTTCACCAAAACGCTGGTGAAGGAGTAATAGCCCATTAATTACAAACGGCAGATTCATTCATGAAAAGAATCTGCCGTTTGTTTTAGAATCACTCAGCTATTTAACAACGCAATGGAAAAATGATTAAAAGGGACTAAAACAATACCAAATTCAAGTAATGAATGCAACTTTTTGAGAGGATAATATAAATATTT
>CAYSWG010000159.1:0-6404 GCA_964434465.1 uncultured Geobacteraceae bacterium | reverse complement strand
TATCGGGAATTTTACGAACTCCGTCAGTTTACGTCGGCGGACCAGTCATTGCGCACCTTTGTTGATATACTCGGTCACGTGGCGGTTCCTTTTGGCAATAATCTGCTTTTTCAGGTAGAAAACCAGCCCTTGCTCACTTTTTATATAGAGATTTGTGAAGATGTCTGGGTGCCAATCCCTCCCTCATCCCATGCAGCCCTTGCGGGAGCTACGGTGCTTGTCAATCTCTCTGCATCAAACATAACAGTCGGGAAAGCTGATTATCGGCGGCAACTTGTGGCCAACCAGTCTGGTCGTTGTCTGGCAGCGTATCTTTACAGTGCTGCCGGCATGGGTGAATCGACAACTGACCTGGCTTGGGACGGTCACGGGATGATTTATGAGAATGGGTCACCGGTTGCCGAGTCAAAACGCTTTTCCTACGAGGAACAATTGCTATCAGGAGATATTGACCTGGATCGCCTGGTCAAGGAGCGAATGCGGCAAAACAGTTTTGGCCAGTCAGTTCATCGATTCCGGAATGTTCTGGCCGAATTCCGGACGATATCCTTCCCCGTCACGTTACCCTGTGGAGAAGGCATCCTCCTGGAACGGCGTTATGAGCGGTTTCCCTTTGTGCCCAGTGACCCTTCCCGCAGGGATGAGCGTTGCCGGGAGGTTTATGAAATTCAGGTTCAGGCCCTGGTGAAACGTTTCCGGGCGACCGGTGCGGATAAGTTGATTATTGGAGTATCCGGTGGACTGGATTCGACACAGGCACTCATCGTCTGCGCCCGAGCCATGGACGTTATGGGTTTGTCCCGCTTTCACATCCTCGCCTGTACCATGCCGGGCTTCGCCACCAGTCAGCGAACACTTGATCAGGCAAGGCGGCTGATTCGCTCCATTGGCTGTACCTATCAGGAAATTGACATCCGTCCCAGTTGCCTGCAGATGCTGAAGGACATCGGTCATCCCTTTTATGGTGGGAAGCCGGTCTACGACGTTACTTTCGAGAATGTTCAGGCGGGGGAGCGCACCAGTCACCTGTTTCGTCTTGCCAACCAGTATGGTGGTATCGTTGTCGGTACCAGTGATCTGAGTGAGCTTGCCTTGGGCTGGTGCACCTATGGGGTCGGGGATCATATGGCCCATTACCATGTGAATGCCAGTGTGCCGAAAACTCTTATACAGTATCTTATCCGTTGGGCGGCAGAGACCAATCAGCTGGGTCCTGATGTCAGTCCGGTGCTGGGGGAGATATTGGAGACAGAGATCAGTCCGGAACTGGTTCCGGGTGAAGATTCCAGCGGTCAGCCGGTACAGCGTACCGAAGATGTTATCGGTCCCTATGAATTACAGGATTTTGTCCTGTATTACATCCTGCGCCTCGGCTATTTGCCGTCAAAGGTTGCCTTTATGGCCTGGAACACCTGGCGTGACAAGAAGGTGCCCGGTTGGCCGGATATTCCGGAATCGAAACGCCACGAATATGCTCTCCATGAAATAAAGAGATGGCTTGGTGTGTTTTTGCGGCGATTCTTCAAAATCAGTCAGTATAAACGGAGTTGTATGGCGAATGCGCCGAAAGTCGGCTCGGGAGGATCGCTTTCACCCCGTGGCGATTGGCGTGCCCCCAGTGACGGTGAAGCAGAGATCTGGCTCAAGGAACTGGAGCAGATCAGGGATTAGCAGCTTTGTTGGGGCCAGAAACGACAGAAGCCGGTATCCGCAGGGGTACCGGCTTCTGCTTTGTGCGGGGTCAGAACCCCTTTGCACTTTGCGCATGGTTCCGAATCTTTCCAGGGAGCGTGCACCTATTTGAACGGTACAAACTTGGTCGTGTCGGCGCCACAGGGTGGGCACTGTTTCGGGGGTGTCATACCTTCGCTTTTGTAGCCGCATACGGTACATTGCCATTGTTTCGGTTTGGACATGGTTCTCTCCTTTCGTGGTATGGGCACTTCGTTCGTTCAGAAGCGCTCGTGGTATTCTTTGAGCCGTTTGGCGAAATCCTTGCCAAACCGGTAGCACTTGTCCTCATCTTCCGCCGAAGGTTTGTAAACAACCTGCATCCCGGGAGCGAATGATTCCAGTCCCATTTTTTCGAAGGTTTCGTAGCATTCCTTTACTGCACCACCACCCCAGCCATAGCTGCCAAAGGCACCGACGAGCCGGTTTTTCGGCCGTAAGCCGCGCAGATGGGTCAGGCATTCGGCAACGGACGGATAGACGATATTATTCAGGGTTGGCGTGCCGAACAGAGTCCCCCGGGCTTTCCAGAACTCTTTGATGACGACGTTCATGGGGGTTGCCCGGAGCTTCAGTACACGGCAATCAATGCCTTCGTCCTTGATTCCTTCTGCTAGGGGTATGGACATTATTTCCGTGCTTTTCCACATGGTGTCATAAACGATCAGTGCCCTGAGGTCAGTTTTTCCGTTCGCCATATCCTGGTAAGATTGAATCACTCTTTCCGGGTGTTTTCGCCAGATGATGCCATGATCCGGAGCGATTATTTCCGGATTGATGCCAAGTTTCTGCAGATCACCGATTCTGTCGAGTATCAGCTGCCCGAAGGGCATGAGGATATTGGCGTAGTAGTCCACAACCGCGTCGTCGAGAACCACCTGGGACACACAGGCACTGAATTCGTCATCGAATCGTGCGGCTGAGGCCAAGTGCTGTCCAAAGCCGTCCTGGCTGAACAGGATGCCCGCTTCCCGGCAGAAAGTCATCATGGAATCAGGCCAGTGCAGCATGGGGGTTTCAATGAACAGCAGTGTATTCCTGCCGATCTTCAAAGTATCGCCGGTTTTTACCAGGTTCATTCTCCAGCGGGATGTGTCGAAGAAGCGGTCCAGGCCCTTCTTCCCCCGTTCCGTAATGTGTATGGTTGCATTGGGGGCAATGGCCATGATTTCGTCGATACTTGTTGCGTGGTCGTTCTCGATATGGTTGATGACAATATGTTTGATCATTGCAGGATCAACCAGATTGCGGATGTTTCTGATGGTTATTGCAGAAAAATCGTATTTGACCGTATCTACGAGGGTTACTTCTTCATCCATGATAAGAAAATTGTTGTAGGTGGTTCCACGTGGCGTTTCATAGCCGTGGAAATCGCGGACGGCCCAATCAATCGCCCCCACCCAGAAAAAATCTTTTTTAAGTTCTACAGGTTTCATGGTCCCTCCATAAAATTTTTTTGTCAGATCAAGCATAATGTCAGCAC
Organism: uncultured Geobacteraceae bacterium; assembly: GCA_964434465.1. GTDB lineage: Bacteria > Desulfobacterota > Desulfuromonadia > Geobacterales > Geobacteraceae > RPRC01. The sequence goes on along the minus strand of CAYSWG010000159.1, from coordinate 3,190 downwards.
TGCAAATATACTTACTGTTCAAGTGTATTTACCTCTGACAATTATTTTCCTGCATGAAGCACAGTAGCCGGTAAAAGTGATCGAGTAATCGAGAATTTCAAATTCACTATTCAGGTCAGACGGCACAGCGAGTTTATTCAGATTGACATCATGCATGTCCAATATGCACCCACAGGAAAGACAGCTCAGGTGATGGTGTCTCTGAATGTCGGCGTCAAAACGCGCCTTCGATTCAGGATTGCTTATTTTCTTTGCAATTCCAATTGAAACGAAGGTTTCAAGGACACGATAGACCGTTGTCCGGGAAATTCCCTTCAGTTTTTCAGATATTGCTTCATAAACCTGATCAGCCGTCGGATGGTCTTTTCGTAAGGCCAAAGCTTCATAAATTGCCCGCCTCTGAACCGTCAAGGCAAGGCCTTGCTCACGACACGCTGACTCAAATTTACAGATATTCACTGCTTTCGTATGACTGGTTTGAGTTCTCATGACATGAAATATATTGCAAATGGTAAAATGTGTCAAGTGAAAAGAACATATAAATAGATGCCATCCCAAAAATCCGGATGCGATCTTGTATGCATGCCATAACAATAATCATTACGGCATAACCACCATAGGCGCTGAATGCGTTTTAGAAGGGGAAATATTCCGAATAAAGTGCAGATTCAGCGGTATTTATGGAGATGAAGCGGGAAATAATACGTTTCTTCCAGTGATTGCCGGTGAAGTCAAAGAGGAAGATGGCGTAGGTCTTTCCCGCATCAGTCCTCGTTTGCTGGAGCGCGCACGGCACTTCAAGAAAGCGGCTCACACCATCGACGGTAAGGGAGAATGACACTGACGACACGGAATTCAGGTCACTGTGTCTATGTTCGTCAATGTGTATTGATGCGCTTTGTACGGATATATCGTCGAGCATACCCCGCTTGTTGCTGTCGCTATTGAAGAGCGTAGCGATTTTTTGTCGCGGTCTGACGCGTAGTGCCGTGCGCGCATCTTTTGCCTCATTGCAGGTGATTACTATGCCGTTTTGCAGTGCTATGGAACTGACAGGGTTTGAGTCGTAAAGGTATATCTCTTGATCGCGGAAGGTATATGAGGCAAACGGTTTCCCAAGGCTTTGGGTGATTTCTCTGGTGGTTCTTCCCAGAAACCGTTTCCAACTGTCTTTTCTGGTGGAGTATGTTTCCGAAATCATATGGATAGAATCCTTATCCGAAGGGTTGCAGTGATGGATTTATTATCGGCATACTTTCCGATATCTTGAGAAAAATGGTTCAGAAATATTGTGCCTTTTTACTGAGCATTGCGAGCTCGTCGATCATGATGTCCAGCAGCAGGTAGCCTTCGTGCCAAAAATCAGTTTTATGCACGTCGAGGTTGAGTTGTGTGAGCGCAGCGTCAGGCGGGATTTTGCCGCCAGTTTCGAGTAATCTGATAAATTTCTCTGAAAAGCCCTCCTCGGATTTCCTGTACTCTTCATGGAGCATCAGCGTCGTTAACTGTGCAAAAATATACGAATAACAGTAAAAGGGGGAATGAATGAAATGGGGAATGCTGCTCCAACCCCATCTGTAGTCGTCAACCAGCGTGACTGCAGTGCCATAGAGTTTTTCATTTTCCTGCCACCACAATTCACAAATGGCCTCTTCGTCGAGCAGCATGCGTGCCCTTGCGGCATACAGTTTCTCTTCGAAGCGGGTCAGAACATTCTGCCGGAACGTTGTCATGATTATCGTTTCGATGGTAAAGCACAGGATTGAAATTCTCTCCGCAATGTCCTGGGTTTGTTCCAAGAGTGAGCGGATAACCAGGTGTTCCGCAAAAATGGCTGCTGTTTCGGCGAGGGGGGGCGCCGGGTGATAATCGAGCATATGCTGCGTTTGCGCGAGGGCATACTGTATGCCGTGACCAAGTTCATGGGCCAGGGTTGTTACGCTTCGCAGATTGGACGTGTAGTTGAGGAATATGTGCGGTGGCGCTGAAGGTGAAATACTCACGCAGAACGCTCCGGGTACTTTCCCCGGTCGCGGAAACAGATCAATCAGATTGCTGGTAAAAAAATGATGAGCTGTCTCTTTGAAGATTGGGTGAAATGCTTCGAATGCATGCAGAAGCAGTTGCTGCGCTTCTGCATAGGGGATCTTTTTGTGGGGCGAACCTGCCGGTGCATGAATATCACTGTACTTCAACTGACCAATCTTCAGCAATTTCGTCTTCAGTCCGTAGTATGTGCGGGCCAGGGGGTAGTATTCTTCCGTGGTATCAAGCAGTTGCCGTACCGTATCAGGATGCAGTTGTTTCGCCAGGTGTGCAGAAGCCATCGGGTCGGAATGCCTGCGCTGGCGTGATTCCGTGACATGGTCTTGGATGACTGCATTGAGTATGGTACGGAAAACCGCTCCGTGCTCCTTGTAGGGCGTAAAGAACTGGGTCAATGCCTTTTCTCGTGTTTTTGCATTTTGATGAAATTGCATTCCAAGGAGATCATCTCCGGTCACTACTTCTTGGGAATCATCACCATGGGCCCGATAGCGAAAGGATGCGCGGAGTTTGTCAAACAATGTGGCAAAGACTTTCGCGCCTGACAGGTTTTTTTGCAAGATAAGTACTTCTTCCCGGTCGGAAAGTTTGTGGTGTCGCTGTGCCCACACTCTGTAGATATAGTGCTGATAAGGTGCCAACGCGGCGCATTCTTCCAGTGCTGTCCGGGCTTGTTCGGGAAGTTGTGACAGTTCGATTTCAAAAAATACCAGTTCCTGCAGTACAAAACTTTCAGTTTCCAGGGAATAGTTATAGAGTCGTGCCGCAGCCTTGAGATGGCTTTTTGTGGAGAATGCCATGCGTGCGAAGGCCAGAGGTTTGGCCAGGAGTTCTCGAATCAGTGCATATTCGGTCAGTGCTGCCGTCAGTTCGTGGAGTGATAGTATCGCGATTTTCCGGCAATAGGTTTTGCGAAAGGAGATTGCACGTTTCTTCACCTTTACGCAGTCGCGTCGCACGGATTGTGCTGACAGGGCCCTATGGAGACCAGCAGTCAGTTTCCATTGTACTGATTTGTTTCGGAGCATGGAATCCTTCGCAGGGAGCGTTCCGTTCATTATACTATAAGGCAAATTTGCGACAGTGCGATGGTAATAAAAAAACCCATTGACAGGGATGTTGCCCATTTGGTACAAGACTGGTT
>CAYSWG010000158.1:0-6405 GCA_964434465.1 uncultured Geobacteraceae bacterium | reverse complement strand
ATGCCGCACTTGGGGCAGCTCATGTAGTGCAGGTCCTTCAGCTTCGCCTTCTCGGAAACGGACCTGGTCGTTGCCCTTGCCCGTGGCGCCGTGGGCAACGGCGTCGCATTTTTCCAGTTTGGCGATTTCCATCTGCCGCTTGGCGATGAGCGGTCGGGCGATGGAGGTGCCCAGCAGGTATGACCCCTCATAAATGGCATTGGCCCGGAACATGGGGAAGACGAAGTCCTTGACGAACTCCTCCCGCAGGTCGTCGATGTAGACCTTGTCGGCGCCGGTGGCAATGGCCTTGTCCCGGACCGGCGCCAGTTCGTCACCCTGGCCCAGATCGGCGGCGAAAGCCACGACCTTGCAGCCGTATTCGTTCTTCAGCCACTTGAGAATGATGGAGGTATCGAGACCGCCGGAGTAGGCGAGGACTATTTTTTTCACTTCTTTTTTGGCCATGGCTGGCCTCCTTGTATTGAGTAGGGTACGCCGAGGAACGGTTCTCTTCTGCACCCGGCGGTATGTGCTGTTACAGCTTCAATCGGCGCCGACGAAACCCAACGGCTAGATAATCCGTTTGCTCAATTTCCCGGATCCGTGCCAGGGCAAGTTCCAGCAGGAGTCGCCGCTTCTCCGGATCGCGCGCCCTTTCTTTTCGATAACGCCCCAAAGCGAGACGTTCCCGCGCTACCAGGAAGGCAACGGGCGATTCATCGGTAAATGGTTTACGACGGATTACCACTCGTCTCCTCCTTGATGTCCCTGAACGCATCCTCGGTGCCATTGTCGGGCAGGGCCGCCCGTTCCAAGAGGTATGCCCAGTCAATGTCCCCGGCGAACTGCCGGACCAGCAATTCCACAAGTTCACAGTCCGAAGTGGATTTCCAGTGCTTGCAGGCGTTCATCCGGTCGATCAGCAGGTCTTCAATACCGATCACCGTGCACTCCAGACCATCCTCAAACTCGACGATCTCCAAAGGTGCTTCTTCTCCGGGCAGTGTCGCTGTCGGCACTTCGACGGCAAGTTTGAGCTGGTGATGCACCCAGTACCTTCCTTCAGCGGCAAAGCCGAGTTCCTGGAGTACTGTGTCGAGGCTTTCCCGATCGGCATAGGCGACATCAATATCTGCAGTGAAATACACTTCCCTGGAGTAGTAGGCAAGTGCACAGCCACCAATAAGGATCGGGACCGGTTTCCCCTGCTGACGCAATTCCCGGGAAATACCGGCCAACAGCAGCAACTGCCGCTTCAACGGTGAACTGGTCGAGGCGATACGCTCAAGCAGTGACTGGACCTGATCGGTCATGGGGCAATCCTTTACGCGCCGCCCATGAGCCGGGCCATGATCGCTTTCTGGACGTGGAGACGGTTCTCCGCTTCATCCCAGACCACGGAACGGGGCCCTTCGATGACTTCGTCGGTGATTTCCTCATCCCGATGGGCCGGCAGGCAGTGCATGACGATACAATCGTTTTTCGCCAGACCGATCATTGTACCGTTGAGCTGGAAGCCGGCAAAGGCTTTTTCCCGGGCCTTCTGCTCTTCTTCCTGGCCCATGCTGGCCCAGACGTCGGTATTGAGGACGTCGGCATCCCTGACCGCCTCTTTCGGATCGTCGGTCAAAACGATGGAGGATGTTCCCCGTGCTTGCGCCCACTCCAGGACCTGTGCATTCGGCTGGTATCCCTTCGGGCAGGCGAGGGTGAGATCAAAGCCGAAGATGGCGGCCGCTTCGATCCAGGTGTTGGCCATGTTGTTGCCGTCGCCGACCCAGGCAAACTTGAGACCCTTGTAGCCTCCCTTGTGTTCGATGACCGTCATGATATCCGCCATGACCTGACAGGGGTGGAACAGATCGGTTAAGCCGTTGATGACCGGGATGGTGGCATACTGGGCCAACTCTTCAACGATTTCCTGGCCATAGGTGCGGATCATGATGCCGTCGCAGTAGCGGGACAGGGTGCGGGCGGTGTCCCTGATGGGTTCGCCGCGGCCCATCTGGGACGCGCCGGAGGAGATGAACAGGCCATGGCCACCCAGTTGATAGATGCCTACCTCAAAGGAAACCCGGGTCCTGGTGGAGGATTTCTCGAAGATCATGGCCAGGGTCTTCCCCTTGAGCAGGCGATGCTTGTCGCCCTCCTGCTGCTTTTTCTTCAGCTCCAGGGCCAGGTCGAACAGCGTATCCAGTTCCTTTTTGGAAAATGCGTTGAGTGCCAGAAAGTCCTTTTTCATGGTGGTTCCCTCGTTTGGTGCAGTGGATGGGGGCTCTCCCCTCTTACAGTCCTGCCAGAATACCGTCCAGAATGGCGATCATTTCATCGATCTCCGCCGTGGTGACTATGAGCGGCGGCACAAATCGCAGCACCCTGTCCTGGGCGACGTTGATCAGCAGTCCCTTCTCCAGGGCCTTCTTGACGATGTCGCCGCCCGGGATGGCCAGTTCGGCGCCGATGATCAGGCCGATGCCGCGGATGTGGACAATGACAGGATGTTTCTTCCTCAGGGTTTCCAGCTGCTCCGTGAGATAGGCGCCCATCTTCAGGGTGTTGTCCAGGACGCCTTCTTCCAGGATGGCGGTTACCGAGGCCAGTGCCGCCGCCGTCATGAGCGGGTTGCCGCCAAAGGTGGAGCCGTGGGTGCCGGGGCCGAAAGATGCCGCCAGCTCTTCCCGGGCCAGCATGGTGCCGATGGGGGCGCCGCCGGCCAGGGCTTTGGCCAGGGTCATGATGTCCGGGGCGACCCCGAAATTCTCGTAGGCGAACAGGGTGCCGGTCCGGCCGATGCCGGTCTGAACCTCGTCGAAGAGGAGGATCAGGTTATGCTCGTCGCAGATGGCGCGCACTTCCCGGAAGTATTCTGCAGCGGGCAGCACCACACCCCCCTCACCCTGGACCGGCTCCAGCATGACGGCACAGGTGGCCGGCGTTATGGCCGTGCGGAGTGCTGCCGCGTCGTTGAACGGCACGTGCTTGAAACCATGGAGCAGCGGATCGAAAAAGCGCTGCACTTTTTCCTGGCCGGTGGCCGATACCGTTGCCATGGTCCGGCCATGGAAGGAAGACAGGGCGGTAATGATTTCGTAGCGCTCCGGGCCGTACTGCTCCCGGCTGTATTTCCGCGCCAGTTTGATGGCTGCCTCGTTGGCTTCGGCGCCGCTGTTGCAGAAGAAGGCCCGGTCGGCGAAGGAGCGGGTGCAGAGGAGTTCGGCCAGGGCGATCTGCTGGGGGATATGATAAAAATTGGAGCAGTGTATCAGATCGCCGGCTTGTTTGCGCAGGGCGTCAACGACTTTCGGATGGCAGTGACCCAGGTTGTTTACGGCGACCCCGGCGAGAAAATCCAGATAGCGCTTGCCATCGGCGTCCCAGAGGAGACAGCCGCTCCCCTTGACCGGCACCAGCGGGTACCTGCCATAGGTTTTCATAATATATTTGTCAGCTTTTTCCAACCAGTACTGGGAATTCATGAACGTATCTCCGTGCCGATACCCACATCGGTGAAAATTTCCAGAAGCACGGCGTGTTCGACGCGGCCGTCAATGATATGGGCCTTGCCGGTCCCCTCGCGAAGCGCCTCAACACAGCAGGTCACCTTGGGAATCATGCCGCCGGTGATCACGTCGCTGCTGATCAGTCGGGGGACGTCGGGGAGTTGGATGCTGGTCAGCAGGCTGCCGTCTTTGCCCTTGACTCCGGCCACATCGGTGAGCAGGATCAGTTTTTCTGCCCGCAGAGCGCCGGCGATCTTGCCGGCAACCAGGTCGGCGTTGATGTTGTAGCTTTCACCGTTGGCGCCGACACCCACGGGAGCGATAACCGGGATGAAGCGGTCCTTTTCCAGGGTTTCAATGATGGTCGGGTCAACCTTGATGATCTCGCCGACAAAGCCCATGTCCACCATCTCAACCGTGCCGTCTTCAAGGGGCATTTCCTGGAGATGTTTCCTGCAGAGGAGCAGACCGCCGTCCTTGCCGGAGAGGCCGACGGCCTTGCCGCCGTGCTGGTTCAGGTAGCCGACCACTTCCTGGTTCACCTGGCCGGTGAGCACCATCTCCACCACACCCATGGTGGCCGCGTCGGTGACGCGCATGCCGCGGATGAACTGGGAGACGATGCCGTACTTCTTCAGGGTTTCGTTGATCTGTGGCCCGCCGCCGTGGACGATCACCGGGTTGATGCCGATGTATTTCAGCAGGATGATGTCCAGGGCAAAGGACTTTTTCAGGGCCTCGTCGGCCATGGCGTGACCACCGTACTTGATGACGATGGTCTTGCCGCTGAAGCGGCGCAGATAGGGCAGTGCTTCCAGCAGCGTATGGGCCTTTTCAATGAGTTTTTGCATGGAATAGCTCAAATCAGTTGCACGGTTTTAAGACGAACCATGTAGGGGCGAACACAAGGTTCGCCCCTACATTTTTGGTAATGTGGCGCAGGAGTGACTCAGCTTCTACCCCACCAGCTCGTAGAGTTTATCCAGGGCTTCGTCGAGTTTTTCCGGTATGCTGCCGCCAGCCTGGGCCAGTTCGGGCTTGCCGCCGCCGCTGCCGCCGACGACCGGAGCCAGTTGCTTGATGAGATCGCCGGCCTTGAAACGGTCGGTGAGGTCTTTGGTCACCGCCACCAGCAGGGTCGCCTTGCCGTCATTGGCGGCGCCGATGGCCAGCACCCCGGAACCGAGGCGGTCCTTCAGGGTGTCTGCCAGTTCGCGCAGGCCCTTGGGGTCGTCTACCGATACTTTGACGGCCAGGGTCTTGATGCCGTTTACCTCACGGACACCGGCCAGCAGGTCTGTCGAGGCCGAGGCGTTGAGGCGGCCCTGCAGGGTGTCGATTTCCCGTTGCAGTTCCTTTTGACGGGCCAGGAGCCGCTGGATCTTTTCCAGGGGGTCGCCCCCTTCGGCCTTGACCAGGGCGGCAATCTTCTTCTGCTCCTCTTCCAGGCGCCGGGCATGGCGCAGGGCTTCCATGCCGGTCAGGGCTTCGATGCGTCGTACCCCGGCGGCAATGCCCGCTTCGGAGACGACTTTGAACAGGCCGATATCGCCGGCGGCGCGCACATGGGTGCCGCCGCACAGCTCGCAGCTCACGTCACCCACTTTGACCACCCGGACCGTCTCCCCGTATTTCTCGTCGAACAGGGCGGTGGCACCCAGTTCCATGGCCTTGTCCATGGCCATCTCCCGGGCCAGAACCTGGGTATTGTCCATGATGTAGGTGTTGACCAGATCTTCCACCCGTTCCAGCTCTTCCCGGGTCATGGCGGAGAAATGGGTGAAGTCGAAGCGGAGCCGCTCGTTGTCCACCAGGGAGCCGGACTGTTTCACGTGGTCGCCCAGCACCTGACGCAGGGCCGCCTGGAGCAGGTGTGTGGCGGTGTGGTTGCGGGCCGTGGCCGTCCTGCGCCCGCCAGCGATTTTCAGATCAGCGGCATCACCGACCTTGATGGTCCCTTCCCGGACTTTTGCCCGGTGCACGATGAGGTCGGGAAGCGGCCTCAGCGTGGTGGATACCTCCAGGTGTGCGCCGCCGGTGGACAACTCGCCGCAGTCACCGGCCTGGCCGCCGCTCTCCCCGTAGAAGGGGGTCACCTCGGTGATCACGTCAACCTCAACACCTGCCGTTGCCGCATTCACCGGGGCGCCGTCCTGGATCAAGGCGGTGACCACGGAATAGGCGGTCTGTTCGTCATAGCCGGTGCAACTGCTGCGCAGCCCCTGGCCGCCACCCCCTCTTCACCGGAGCCTTTCCAGTGCTCCCGGGCCTGCTCCCGCTGACGCTCCATGCAGGCTGCAAAGCCCGCTTCGTCGACAGTGAAGCCTTCGGCACGAACGATATCGGCGGTCAGGTCCATGGGGAAGCCGTAGGTGTCGTAGAGTTTGAAGACCACATCGCCGGGGATGAGCAGTGCCTTCCGCTGCTTCAATGCGGCCACTTCGTCATTGAGAATGCGCAGACCATTGTCCAGGGTTTCGGCAAAGCGTTCTTCCTCGGCCTGGACCACCCTGCGGATGTAGTCTTCCCGCTGTTGCAGGTCGGGATAGGCATCAGCCATGAGGTTGACCACGGCGTCCACCGTCCGGTAGAGTACCGGTTCGGCGAAGCCGAGCATCTTGGCGTGGCGGGCGGCCCGGCGCATGATGCGGCGCAGCACGTAGCCCCGGCCTTCGTTGCTGGGCAGGACACCATCACCGATCAGGAAGGTGACGGCCCGGATGTGGTCGGCGATGACCCGCATGGAAACATCGTCCCTGGCGTCGGCACGGTACTGCTTGCCGGACAGCCTTTCCACATGGCGAATGATGCCCTGGAGCAGGTCCGTATCATAGTTGGAGGTGACCCCCTGCATGACCGTGGCGATGCGTTCCAGTCCCATACCGGTGTCCACAGAGGGTTTGGGCAGCGGCGTCATGACGCC
>CAYSWG010000157.1:0-6455 GCA_964434465.1 uncultured Geobacteraceae bacterium | reverse complement strand
AGCCCCTTTTAGGGGCTTTCCTCAAGCCACCTGCTATGCAGGTGGTCTGTGACTATTGGCGTTCTTTTATTAAAGGAGGATGCAAAAATGAAAGTGCAGAAGTTTACCATGTATGCCAGAAGTACCGGTGTGGAGATCGCCCCCTACGAAAAACGGCAGGAGGGGAAACCCCGTGAAGGCAGAATTTCACTCCGTTTCTTCAGGGTGGAGGGCGGAAGCCCGCAGCTTCGCTTTATTGTCGAGCCCTGGGAAGGTTTTGAACTTTCACGTATCATCGAGGCGGTGTCCCGGGAAGGGGGCAAGCAAAGCCTCACCCACAGGTTTGAAGGAGGCGGCGGAGAGGTCGTGACAAAGCTCTCGGTTGAAAAGTACGAGCGGAACGGCAAAGGGGGGCAGGCCCTGAGCATCCAGCGCGGAGACGACACCATAAACGTTCCCGTTGCCCCCGGACAGTTTCTCTACGCCGGGGAGTTTCTTCGGAGCCTCTCCGTCAGCGAGGCGTGGGTGGAACAGCATGATGACGAGAGGGAGGGAAATACGACAGGCTGAGGCCTTGCCATGCCGGGAAGGTGTTCCGTGGGGAGGCCGGGGACATTGGTTACTTGTTTCCCAACGTGGTGGTTACTTGACAAACGTACAATGTCCCTGACTGAGCCATCGACCCTGTCTCCGGGAAAGAATCAGGCAGCAAACAATTTTCTTCAAGAAAAGCCTGCTATACTTTGCAGACGGTATGCGAAATGAAGGAGGCCGATCATGGACGAAACTGAATTTTCGCAGAAGAAAAGCCGAGTTGTGGATGCAACGTTCATCCTGGATGGAGAAGCGGTGTCCACCTCCACCCCCTACTTCTGGAGCTGGTATCGTCTGGTATTTCCAGAGCAACACGCTGTGCAGCATGACGGGAAACACCATGCTGCACAGAATGCACAACAAGCCGGGATAGATTCTGTTTCCGACCAATGAGCACTACATGAATCCATCCCCCTATTCCCCGAAAACTGTGCGAAGGAGCCTTCCATGGCAGCCGATGACTGGACTCCCGCCCGCCTGCTGCAACTCTCCAACGGCTACTGGTCAGCCTGCGCCCTGCATGCTGCGGTAAAGCTCGACCTCTTCACGCCGCTTTCGGCCTGCCCACACTCCGCCGCCGCCCTGGCCGAACTCCTCGACGCCGACGAGCGGGGTGTCGCTATGCTCCTCACTGCCATGGCAGCCCTCGGCCTGGTGGACAAGCAGGACGACAGCTACGGCGCAACGCCCTTCGCCGCCGAATACCTGTCGCGCACCTCTCCCCGCTACCTGGGGTACATCATTCGCCACCACCGCCATCTGGTGGAGCCCTGGAGTCGCCTGGACCGGGCCGTGGTCACGGGCAGGCCCCAGCGGTCGCCGGTCCCCGCCGCCGAGGAGGACGAGCTGCGCAAGAGCTTCGCCATGGGAATGTGCAATCTGGGCATGCTGGCTGCGCCGGTCATCGCCGACCACATCGACCTGGGGGGACGGAAAAGGCTCCTTGATCTGGGGGGCGGCCCCGGCGCCTACGCCATCCACTTCTGCCGGGCAAACCCCGGGCTCTCGGCGGTGGTCTTCGACCTGCCGTCCACCAGGCCCTTCGCCGACGACGTCATTTGGCGCTTCGGCCTGGCGGACCGGATAACCTTCATTGCCGGCGACTACCTGACCGACGATCTCCCCGGTCCCTTCGATGCCGCCTGGTTGTCGCACATCCTCCACGGCGAAGGGCCGGAAGAGTGCCTGGTGATCCTGAAAAAGGCCGTGGCCTCCCTGGAGCCGGGCGGACTCATCCTCGTGCAGGATTTCATCATGGACGACACCCTTGACGGCCCCCTCTTCCCCACACTCTTTGCCCTCAACATGCTCGTCAACACCGAGAGGGGACGGACCTACTCCGAAAGCCGGCTCAAGGAGCTGCTCGCGGCCGCCGGCGTTGTCACTTGGCGTCGACTGCCCATCCAGCTTCCCAACGGTGCGGGCATCATCGCCGGAGCTGTCCCCTGAATACCAAGGAAATCCGGTCGATCTATTTTCTGCCAAGGGGCGACAAAGAAATCTGCATCTGTTGTTCTTAGTTTCTCCGACACTATTTCATGCAGTTATGGGCCCCCTCCTGGGGTGTCCCTAGCTGTGGGCACGGCGGATTGTGGCAGAAGACTTGACAGCATCTCCTTTTCAAGAACAGCGCTGACCGGAACACACGGTGATTGCTATGGTTAAAACGGTAATTGTTAATGATCTAATGCAACATGGCTACACGTACACGCTGTCTGAACCCATGGGTACGAACTTTGCTCCGGATTTTTCTCCTGAACTCACGCCTGCCCAGATGTTGGAGCTCGGAGTTTTTGGCGGCAAGTACATGACAGATTGTCTGAATGAATTCCCCGCGGCATGGTTCAAGACCGCCAAGTTGTGTCACGAGAAACATGACCCGGAGTTGAATTTCTTCAAGGTCAATGCATCGCAGCCCTTATCCTATTGGATACAAAAGGGCTGGATCTATTGGGAGGATCCTCGCGGGTGGTTCCAGTGGTACTGCAGATACTACATGGGCCGGAGATGTCCCGATGATGCCCGGCAAATAAAACGATGGAGAGCCATGAGGCGTCATCTAGCTCAGATTCAGAATAATTGCGCGCAAGGTGATTGGTCGTGTCGCCGGAAACAGCGGCAAGCCCTCCTTCATTGGGCATATGATAGTCGAAAATTATAAACGAAAAGAACGAAAGGGTGACGGGAGGGAGGGAAATACGACAGGCTAAGGCCTTGCCATTCCGGGAAGGTGTTCCATGGTGAGGCCGTGGGGGCATGGGATGAGGGGACAACAAACGGGAGATATAGCTAAGCGTTTTAACGGCACTCGCGCGCTCCGTTTTCAAAGGTGGTTAGCGTTGACAAGTACTCTAGCCAGGAGTAAGGTTTCGCTAATTTGTCTACGCCACCAGAATGCAGAATCGGATGAGTGCCATGGAGCAATCGAAAGAAGCCACAGCTCGCATAAAAATAAACAAGCTGCTCGAAACGGCAGGATGGCGCTTCTTCGCGGACGGTAACGCACCTGCAAACATCCGCCTGGAACCCCCAGCGTATCCATAAAATCGTCCGATCTTGACAACCTCGGCGACGACTTTGAGAAGACCAAGAAGGGCTTCATCGACTTTTTGCTGCTCGACGCCAAAGGCTTCCCGCTCATCGTTCTGGAGGCCAAGTCTGAGGACAAGAACCCGCTGGTCGGCAAGGAGCAGGCGCGCAAGTACGCTCGATCCCAGAACTGCCGCTTCGTGATCCTCTCCAACGGCAACCTGCACTTTTTCTGGGACCTGGAGCGGGGAAACCCCTACGTCGTTACATCCTTTCCGACGCCGGATTCGGTGCTCGGTTACCAGAAGGTCACACCCAACCCGCAGCGACTGATCGATGAGCAGGTCCGCGATGACTACATCGTTCTCACCCAGCGTCCGAACTATGCCTCCGAAGCTGCATGGAAGAACCAGGAAGAGCGTCCCGGTTACGTCAAGACGAACAAACTTCGCTTTCTGCGCCCCTATCAGTTAAAAGCCATTCATGCCCTGCAACGGGCCGTGAAGGACGGCAAAGACCGCTTTCTGTTTGAGATGGCAACCGGTACGGGAAAGACGCTCACCGCAGCCGGTGTCATCAAGCTGTTCCTTCGTTCCGGTAACGCCTGCCGGGTGCTCTTCCTGGTGGATCGTCTCGAACTGGAGGACCAGGCCAAGAAGGCCTTTGCCGCCCTGCTTTCAGCCGATTTCCAGACGGTGATCTACAAGGAAAACCGCGACGACTGGCATCGCGCCGAGATCGTGGTCACCACCGTCCAGTCCCTGCTGTTCAACAACAAATACCAGAAGCTTTTTTCACCGACGGACTTCGATCTGGTTATTTCCGACGAAGCACACCGCTCCATCGGCGGCAACGCCCGTGCGGTGTTTGACTATTTCATCGGCTACAAGCTCGGCCTCACCGCCACACCCCGCGACTACTTGAAGCGGTTCGACCACAAAAGCCCAACTACCCGCGACCCGCGCGAGGCAGAGCGGCGTCTGCTGCTCGACACCTACCGCACCTTCGGCTGCGAAAACAGCCAGCCGACCTTCCGCTACTCACTGCTGGACGGGGTAAAGGAAGGGTTTCTGATCAATCCAACGGTGGTGGACGCCCGCACGGAGATCACCACGGAGCTGCTCTCCGAAGAAGGCTTCGTCGTTTTGTTCACTGACGACACAGGCGAGGACCAGCAGGAGGCCTTCAAGCAGCGCGAGTTCGAGAAACGCTTTTTCGCCGACGCCACCAACCAGCTTTTCTGCAAGACCTTTCTGGAGAATGCCCTGCGCGATCCGGTCAGCGGCGAGATCGGCAAGTCGATAATCTTTTCCGTCAGCCAGAACCACGCAGCCAAGCTGGCGCAGATCCTCAACCTGATGGCCGACCGCATGTTTCCGGGCAAGTACCAGTCAGACTTTGCCGTGCAGGTCACGTCACAGATACCGGATGCCCAGCAGTTCACCATCAACTTCACCAACAACAACCTGCTCGGCTCGGGCAATTTTCTCCCCGTCTACAAGACCAGCAAGGCCCGCGTCTGTGTGACGGTCGGCATGATGACCACCGGCTACGACTGTCCGGACATCCTCAATCTCGGCCTGTTCCGGCCAATCTTCTCGCCGACCGACTTCATCCAGATCAAGGGGCGTGGCACCCGCAAACACGACTTTCTCGAACAGCTTTTCGACGACAGCCTCAAGGATGTCGTGACCCAGCCCCGGAAGACCGCCTACAAGCTCTTCGATTTCTTTGCCAACTGCGAATACTTCGAGGAGGAGTACAACTACGACGAGGTGTTGAAGCTTCCCCGGCCAACGGGCAAAGGCGGCAATGGGCGGGGGCGGGGACCCTCCACCAATCGGCGGCACCTATGAGCACCTCGGCGCTGACATCCTCGCCTCGGTCAGGGAAGAGACCATCGGCTTTGACGGCATGAAGATCGACCGGATGTTTTTCGAGAGATTCGAGGACACCGTGCGTGAAAATGAGACGATCGCCAAGGCCATCGAAGCCGGACAGTGGGATCGCGTCATCGACTACGTCAACCGCGAGGTTTTCGACAAGCCCGAGGAGTACTACACCCTGGACAAGCTGCGTAAGGCCGCCGCCGTGGACCGTCGTCTGACGCTACGGGAGATCCTGGAAAAGATTTTCGGTCTCATCCCGCGCTTCAAGTCCAAGGACGAACTCCTGGAAGAAGAATTCGCCAAGTTCGTTTCAGACGCCAAGCCCGAGGAGGCAGAGGCAATCCCGGCTATCAAGAACTTCTTCAAGGCCTACGTCACCAGCGATCAGATCCGCTACATCATCGAGAGCCGACACTTCACCGACCTGGCTACCAACCCGGTTTTTTCGACCCGTGACTTCCGTGCCGTGCCGCCGAAATACCGCACCATGATTCCCGAATACATCAAGGACTACGTCTCCTTGAACCAGTTTACCACCTGAAGGAGACACTATGCTCGACACCGATACCAAACGCCGCATCGACACTGCCCGCGACATCCTCGTGGGCAAAGTGCCCGACCCCAAGAGCCAGGTTGAGCAGATCACCATCGCGCTCATCTACAAGTTCATGGATGATATGGATGCCGAAAGCGAAGAATTTGGTGGTCAGCGCAAATTCTTTGCCGGCGAGTTTGCCCGCTATGGCTGGGCCAAGCTGATGCGCTCCGGCCTGGGCGGCCACGAGATCCTGAATCTCTATGCCGAGGCCATAACCAAGATGCCGGAAAACCCCGGCATCCCGCTGCTATTCCGCGAAATCTTCAAGAACGCCTATCTGCCGTACCGCGACCCGGAAACGTTGCGCGCTTTCCTGAAGGTCATCGGCGAGTTTGAGTATGACCATTCCGAGCGCCTCGGCGACGCCTTCGAGTACCTGCTCTCCGTGCTGGGCAGCCAGGGGGACGCCGGGCAGTTCCGTACCCCGCGCCACATCATCGACTTTATCGTAGCGATCATCGACCCGAAGAAGAACGAGACCGTGCTCGACCCGGCCTGCGGCACCGCCGGGTTCCTGATCTCGTCCTACAAACGCATCCTCCAGGCCGACACCGATGCCAAAGGGAACAGCACTCTTACACCTGATGAGAAGGGCCGTCTGGCGCAGAACTTCAAGGGCTACGACATCTCGCCGGACATGGTGCGCCTGTCGTTGGTCAACCTGTACCTGCATGGCTTCACCGACCCGCACATCTTCGAGTACGACACTCTTACCAGCCAGGACCGATGGAACGAATACGCTGACGTGATTCTCGTCAACCCGCCCTTCATGTCGCCAAAGGGGGGCATCAAGCCGCACAACCGCTTCTCGGTGCAGAGCAAGCGCAGCGAGGTGCTGTTCGTGGACTACATGGCCGAGCACCTCA
>CAYSWG010000156.1:0-6459 GCA_964434465.1 uncultured Geobacteraceae bacterium | reverse complement strand
TGGGTTACGGCAGCATAAGCTTCGGCCTGGCGCAGCACCTCTTCCAGGGAGGTGAATGCCCAGCCTACCGGACTGGTCCGCATGGCCGAACCGTTGCCCCAACTCCGGTAGGGATCCGTCACCTCCCCCCGCGCCCACTGCAGGAACCTACCGCCATAGCCCGCATCGGGATACCGGCGGTAATAGTCACACATGGTTCCTTCGTACCGCCCCCCGCTCAGCAAAGCATCGGCCAGGGCCACAGTGAGCACCGTATCGTCGGTGAAGTGGCAGGAGTCCTGGAACAGGGGAAAATCCGTCGTCTTGATAGTGTAGAATTCGTAGAGGGAGCCGACAATGTCTCCCGCCAAGGCACCAAGCATGGGCAAGCTCCTTTCCCGCATCAACCTGCCTCGGACCGTACGCGGGCGGCCTTTGGGCCTCCGGGGTCCGGGTTTGACCTGCACACAGTCACCATGGGGTCAGAACGACCTCTGGTCAAGGAGGCGACCCGCACTGCCCCACGACTATTCCCGGCGTCGCCCCACAGGGAAAAGACCACGCAGGAAAAAACTCGCTGCTTTTCCCAGCGGAATCTTCCCCCGGGCGCACAGCGGCGATCTGATATACGAGAGAAAAGAGACCAGCCCCGCGGAACTGCATGCCCTGCAGGCCGAGAACCATTTTTCCCCGAGAACTCTTTCAAAACAACGGGTATCGTAAATGGCGTTCGACCGGTTTGCCGCACGCAGTCGCAAGAGCCACTGCTCGATCTCTCCCAGGAGTACCGGAGAAATCTCCGAGTCGGGTCGTTCGAGGGCGCGGTGCACCACGATATCTGTTAAACGCCCCTGCTCATCGATAACGTCAACCCAGGCCCCGACCATGGCATAATCAGGGTTGGATTCCAGAAATGCCACCTGCTTGGCCAGACGCGTCCTGCAGGCCGTGTCATCGCTATCAAGGAAGGCAATATACTCCCCCCTCGCCCCGGCGATGGCATTGTTGCGGCTGTGGATCAATCCGCGGTTGCTCTTTTGGACTATCAGGCGGATACGTCCGTCCCGGTAACGGGCAATCACCTCCCTGGTGCCGTCCGTGGAGCCGTCATCAACAATCAGCAGCTCGAAATGGCGATACCCCTGCCCCAGAACGCTTTCTATCGCCTCGGCAATAAATCGTTCGCCATTGTAGACAGGCATCACCACTGAAACCAGAGGCGCTTTTTTCATATTCTGAACCAGGAATGGGGGCAGAGATGGGTTGTGTCGATGGTGTCCCGGAGATACCACGATGCCGGCGCTATGACCACCTTTCCCGCATGGCCGCCCAGCCAGGCACCCCACCAGCAGCACATTATCGGGCGGTTCCGCACACCGCGGGTCATAGTGCAGGGTCTCCTCGCGCAAGGATGTTCCGCGTAACACCCTGAAACCGATGCGTTCCAGCAACGGAGCCATTCGGGGAAAGAGCTCCCGCAGGCCTTGTCCGGAAAAAGCCGCAACCTCACGGGGGTGGCACATTCCAGCTGGACATTCAGATTGTGCAGTTCCAGGCACCGCGGCGTGCAATCGTCATGATTTTTCGACAGGAACGCGGTATCCAGTTTCAGTATGGTCTGATGCCGGCAAGCAAGAGCCCGCCCTGCGGCATACTGAAACATCTGGTTGCCTAACCCTCCCATCAGTCTGACAATGATCATGTGACGCCGACCTCACGCACTGCGCGCGCAGAAACCCCTGCCGGCAGGTATTGAAGCTTGTCGTAAGGGAACCGGACGGGCTATAGTAGAAGCAGTTCCATGGTGAACCTGCAGGAATTCTTTGGAGATTGTACCTATCCGCCAGGAGGTTGTCCATAAAAGTAGCGATCCTGAACGCTCTGGAGCGTGGCGGTGGTGCCGCCCGCTGCGCGGGTATGCTCGCTGACGCGCTCAAGGAACGGGGCGTTGATGCTTTACTTGCGGTTAAATTCAGCAACAATCCCCGCCGTGACCTGCTTTCCTGCCGCGGCAACCGTCTCATGGACAAGTGGCTTTGTTCAGCTGACAAGCTGCCCCTCAAGCTCTTTCACCGGAACACGGTAAAGGCATCGTTTTCCCTCAACTGGTTCCCGTCCAACACCCGCACCAAGGTCATGGCGACACAACCGGACATTGTCCATCTCCACTGGATCAACCAGGGATTTCTCTCCATGGCATCACTGGCGCATATGCCGCTGCCGCTTGTCTGGACACTCCATGATACCTGGGCATTCACGGGAGGCTGCCACATCCCCCGTGATTGCAGGGGCTATCTCGCCACGTGTGGACACTGCCCTCTGCTGAAAAGCACCTCACCCTTTGACATGAGCCGCTGGGCGCATCGTCGGAAGCAGAAAGCTTTCAAAGCAATCAAGCAACAATTGACCATCGTTGCCCCCAGCACCTGGCTTGCCGATTGTGCCCGTAAAAGCAGTCTTCTCAAAGATACCGACATCGAAGTCATCGCCAATGGCGTTGACCACCGCGTGTTCAGACCCGTGCCCAAACCGTTGGCTAAAAGGATGCTGGGGCTGCCGCCGGACAGAAAACTGATCATGTTCGGGGCAATGGGCGCTCTGGCCGATTCCAACAAGGGAAATTATCTGCTGTCCGACGCCTTACAAAGGCTGCGGGGCGAACTAGCCGATACCGAGCTCGTGATTTTCGGAACGGATCAGCCGGCAGCCCCCACGGACTACGGTCTGCCCGTCCGCTATGCGGGAACCATCAGTGACGATGCCGTACTGGCACTTCATTATGCAGCCGCAGAGGTTGTGGTTGTTCCTTCCGTGCAGGAAAACCTCCCCTACGTTGCCCTGGAAGCCATGGCCTGCGGTACGCCGGTAGTGGCTTTTGCCGTGGGGGGAATTCCGGAAGTAATTGACAGTGGGCTGAATGGCTACCTGGCGCAAAGCCTTGACGTTTCGGACCTGGGACGAGGCATACACTGGGTTCTGAACTGTACCGGAGAAACCTATGCCCAGCTGTCAGGCAAAGCACATGACAAAATTACCTCCTGCTTTTCCCTGGACAAGCACGCCGCACAGCACCTGAAACTCTACGACAGAATCCTGGGGTGACGCGGGGGATCCACCAGGTGCAGCTTGGTTGGCCGGCTTGTTTGTTGAAAAAACGCAGCAGGCGCAGACTGTTGCCGATCACCAGCAAACTTACCCCCATGTCGGCGAACACCGCCATCCAGAGGGTCGCCTGTCCCGCCAGGGCGAGACCGAAGAACAAGGCCTTGGTCGCCAGGGAGAAGACCACATTCTGGATGATAATGACCCAGGTCTTCCGGCTCAGGTGAATGAAGTCCGGAACCTTGTTCAGATCGTCATCCATCAGGGCCACGTCAGCGGTCTCCAGTGCCGTATCGGAACCTGCCGCGCCCATGGCGAAGCCGATATCCGACCTGGCCAGGGCCGGAGCGTCATTGATGCCGTCGCCGACCATGCCCACAGGCCCGGACTTCTGCAATTCGGCAATGGCAGTCAGCTTGTCTTCCGGCAGCAGGTTGCCCCGGACGTCGTCGATGCCGGCACCCAGGCCAACAGCCCTGACCGCCGTCAGGTTATCACCCGACAGCACCACGGTTCGAATCCCCAGCGCGTGCAGGGAGGCAATGGCGCGTCTGGAGGAATCCCGCAGGACGTCGGCCACGCCGATGATCGCCAGGGGACCGGCCGCTGTAGCAAGCACCACCCCGGTTTTCCCCTCGCCTTCCAGACGGGCGACCGTCTCTTCCAGGTCCGGACGGCGGAGATCCCGTTCAGCCATGAACCGCAGGTTGCCCACATAGTAGCCCACACCGCCGATCTCTCCGGCAACTCCCCGGCCGGGCAGGTTCCTGAAGCCGGTCACGGTCAACAGAGGGTCACCCCGGTCTTCAGTGTTCCAGCGCTCTACGATGGAGCGGGCCAGGGGATGGGCAGCATGCTCTTCCAGGCTCGCGGCGATGTGAAGCGTCTCTGCGGCATCCCGCGTTTCCAGGAGGATCACATCCGTTACCACCGGCCTGCCCCTGGTCAGGGTGCCGGTCTTGTCCAGAGCCACGAAACGCAGCTTGCGACCGATTTCCAGGTAGACCCCTCCCTTAACCAGAATGCCGTGATGGGCGGCAGCCGCAAGACCACTCACCACGGAAACCGGGATGGAGATCACCAGAGCGCAGGGACAGGAGATGACCAGCAGCACCAGTGCCTTATAAATCCATTCGCTCCACGCCAGCCCCATGAACAGCGGCGGCAGCACCGCTACCAGCAGAGCGACGACTACCACCACCGGAGTATAACGCTCGGCAAAGGCATCCACCAGCCGCTGGGCAGGGGCGCGCTGGGCCTGGGCCTGCTGCACGGATTGAATGATCCGTGCCAGGGTGGTGTGCTCATAATCGCCGCTCACCCGGAACTCGAACACGCCGTTACCATTGACCGTTCCGGCAAACACCCTGTCACCCGCACCCTTCTCTACCGGCAGGCTTTCGCCGGTAATGGAAGCTTGATTAACACTCGAATATCCTGCCGTGACCACGCCATCCAGCGGCACCCGCTCACCCGGTCGCACCCGGCAGATCTGACCGATGCGGACCGCCGATGCCTCCACAACCCGCCACAAACCTGCCTCGTCGCAAACCGTGGCAGTTTCCGGTGCAATGGCCATCAGGCCGCTGATGGCGTTGCGGGCCCGATCCAGGGAAAGGGCCTCGAGTCGGTCGGCAATGGCAAACAGCCAGATGACCACCGCCGCTTCCGGCCACTGACCGATGGCTAGTGCCCCCAGGGCAGCCACCGTCATGAGGAAATTGATGTTGAGGGTACATGTTCTCAAAGCACTCCAACCCCGCCGGAGGATCGGCAGACCGCCGCTCAGGATCGAGGCAAGCACCAGGGCGATGATGGCCGGAGCATTCTCAACACCGGTCACCCAGGCCATGACCTCAGCAGCGAGGGCTGCCGCGCCGCTGGCCACCAGCAGCCACCAGGAATTGCCGGAGGAGTGCGGCTCCGGCTTGGCCGGTTGCCCGACTTTCGGCCCCGGCAACTCCACGGCAGCCATGTTGATACGGCCCAGTACGGAAAGGATCTCCTCCGTGCTTGCCAGGCTGTGCTGCACGGTCAACTGCCGATCCATCAGGTTGAAGTCAAGGCGGTGGATACCATCCATTCCCTCCAGCGACTTCCTGATCAACCGCTCCTCGGTGGGACAGCACATGGTGCGGATCAGGAACAGTGACGATCTGCCTGCTCCGGACACGGGATACCGCTCCGCTGCCGTTTCTCCATGGTCATGGTGCTCGCGATGGTCACCATGGCAGCAGGCACAGCCCGACTCCTTGAGGATATCCCTACGTTGCCTGGTACGCATACAGCCTCTTTTCCTTGATAATGAGAATGTTGCATCTTTCCGGTGATTGTATACAATCATCTAAGACCTTGCAGCAGCTACAAGGTCAACCATTTTTTTGGAGTCACGCAATGTTGATAGGAGAACTGGCCAGAACCGCGGGATGCGATGGGGGAACGATACGGTACTACGAGCGCGAGGGACTGCTGGAAAAACCGTACCGGTCACCATCGGGGTATCGAACCTACACCGACGCCCACCTGATACAGCTCAATTTCGTACTGCGCTGCCGGGCATTGGGAATGCCCCTTGCGGAAATCAAAATTCTGCAGCAGTTCCAGTCCGATTCAAGTGCGCCCTGCGCCCGAATCAGCGAACTCATTGATCGGCAGATCGAGCGGATTCAGCAGCAGATGAAGGTGCTCCGCGCCCTGGAAACTCAACTGAGTGAACTGAGAAGCAGTTGCAGGACCATTACGCCGATCAGCGAGTGCTGCATCATGAAAGCACTCACCAACGCCGGAGAAATTGGCGCAACCACGCCACGAACTCCCCGGAACGGCACGAGGGGCGGCAGATGAGCATCACGAACAAAGCAGGTGATTGGTCCCGTTGTGGAGGATTGAATCAGTGCCAACCCGCCGACCTCGAAACACTTTAAATGGCGTGCAGCCTTCGATTCTCGCTGCATCGGAATGACGAAATCCGGCGGGAAGACCGTCCTGCAGGGAGGTCATGTCATGGGGGGGCTTCGGGGTCGGGCCAAGTTAACCCATTGATTTCATATAGATAAATCTTCAATAATGGCCAATATTTGGCACTGCATCCCGATTGCCGGGGTCAAAATCGGCTTGATAGGCTTCTGACTCCTCCCGCAGAACAAAAGCATCGCCGGTCGTGAACACGCCTCTATGGCCGTGGCATGGTAGCGATCTTCCCAGAAAGCACCTTTGCGCCGCTTGCGCTGATTATATTCCTGGCCGGTGCGGCCCGCTACAAGTTGGATGGCGGAGGGAATAGCATTGCCCTCGGTACTGTCTTTTACCAGCAGGTGAACATGATTGGAGGTAACTGTATAGTTCAGGATTTGCAACGAGAACCGCTTGCGGGCTTCA
>CAYSWG010000155.1:0-6478 GCA_964434465.1 uncultured Geobacteraceae bacterium | reverse complement strand
GCAGAAAGCATCATCACAATTTAAACACTCATGTTTTGTTTCTCCGGTTGGTGCATCTTTAGTTATATTAGAATTTATTAAACGTTTACTTTCTTTTCTTATTTGTTCCATATTCTTCATAATCATCCTTATCTATGTTGTATTTCTTTTCCAAAAAGATCGAGGAAATTAAGTTTTAAAACTTTTTTAAATAAATATGTATGTATCCATACAATTTCTTCATTTATTTGATTTGGAAGTATAATTGTCTGTACAATTTTATCGAGTGGTAACAAATAGTCTGTAAAAAGTAGCGCGGTTTTATTTTTAAATTGACAAATTAAAAATATAATCCATTGATTATGTTGTATACTTTCCATATAAGATTTATTAAACCATTCTAATGGTTTTGTATATTGCCAAAAAGTTGGAGTATATTGTTCATATCCGGTTTTAACTTCAATCAAAAATGGAAAATATGACCAATTAATCTGCTGTTGTGGATAAATATCCCCACAATAATTATATTTTGTACTTCCTGAAGTTGGTTCTCGCTTTAATACATGTTGATCATTAAACATCCAAATAGAAAGAGCTTTTGCGGTATCTCTTTCCATTTGATTTCCTTTTCGTTTTCCTAGAACCATTTCCATTTCCTTAAAAAATAATTTTTTTCCTAAAAAGGAAAATGATTTAGATAATCAATTGTTCTGAATATTTTTATCTAGAACAATTGATTATATTTTGTTATTAAATTTCTTTAGAATATTTTTCAAGAACAATACTTTCCAATGGACCAAGTTTGGCATCTTTTCCTTCAATTAATCCAACTTTAATTGCTCTATTTATATTCTCAAACCCAAGAGCGGACAACCATGATATAACATATGGAAGTTTTTTCTGACCCACTATAATTGAATTTTTATAATTACTAAGTCTCGCTGGTTCAGTTAAATCTTCTCTATTCCGAAACATGTTTGATACGATACTTTCAATATGAACTAAATCAATTTCTGGAAGTTTATTATGAATTGTCATAGTTAATACTTCCGGGTTCGTAATATATTTTGCTCCACCCTCAAATAATCTATCAAGTGTTCGTTCATTGAAACTATCATCATAATATTGTTGTTTTATCAGTAATTCTCCGGGTTCATATGTTAAATTGATAATATTTCCGTCAATTGATATATCGGCGGGTTTAAATAGATCCACCATAATTGCAAATGGTAGAGTTATAAAATTAACATTTTGTAATTCTCCATATTGAATTGTTAAAATTCCAGCAATTTGATATTTATCACCACAATCAATTAAAGAAACATCATTATATTCTGAAATATTAAATGTGACAGTACATTGTCTTTTAGCGAATATTTCATTTTTTCCAATTTCCAAAACATGATTGATAGTGGTAATATTAATTCCAGAATTTTTAATCATTTCAATAAAATCTACAGTTTTAATGTCGACAGAAGAGGATTTATGTCTCATCCCCATCATGGTATTGATACCAACTACATTGATCGCGCTGGATGCTAAAATTCCGACATTAGTTGTATTTAAAGTTTTATATAAATTACCATAACAAACTGGGCATATTCCATCTTTAGATTGACAATACAAAGGTGTTCGTAATTTAATTTTCTTACCTGTAATTTGCTCCCCTGTTGTTATGGTCTTGATACTTCCTGTCTGAGATATATAATTTCTTTGAAGAAGTATTTTTGCAAGTTTATCAGTAATTGTTATATTTAACATTCTTTCGGTTTTGCAATCTTCTATTTTTTGATCAATAACAGTTCTGGAGTTAGCATTTACCATTTTTCTAATGAGATACCCTGGATGAGCAGTTAATGATGATCTTATATAAAAGTTTTTTCGAGATTCTGATGCTGCATTATAATAATCGGTCTTTTGATATCCATTATTTAAACTATTTACAATTGGTCCAAGAAGATTACCTTCAATATCTATAACATATCCCTTTGCTGTAAGTAAGCTCCCCCAATCTGAAATTGGATTACCTTTCGCACCCGAATTCATTATATTATTTACTCTAAAATTCATTTCTTCAAAATGACTTAATAATTTCTTAGTCAAGTTTTCTGCTTTTTCTTTAAATTCTAATGGATCCAATTGATTTGCTATTTTTTCAAATTCTTCTTTTTCTTTATTCCATTCTGGAGGTGGAATAAATACATCTATATTAAATGTATTTGGACATAATGTAGCTAATTTAAAAGCTTCTGTTTGAAGTTTTGTAATATAGTTGCTAGCTTCTTCTGCCCCATATGTTTTGTATAAATCAATAATAATTTTATCCATATCTTTTTTGGTAACTTGTTTATTTATTAATGGATAATTTGCTGGAAGTAAGTTATTAAACCAGATTTTACCAAGTGTTAGATTTATACTTTTTCCTCCATTCTTTTTTGGATATGAATATGAAATCTTTGTCGAAAGAGATTTTCCCTCTTTAATCATATCATATATATGTTCTGGTGTTGAAATTATTGGTGGGGATATTGATGTCATAACTAATTTACCTTTTGAATATGGGTATTAATATTTGACAATTTATGATTTAATTCTTTTATTCTATTAATACTTTTGCGGTTTGGATTCATCGGTAATGTTGGAAATGATTTCTTTTTCATTCTAGATCTAAATCCTTTCCATGGAAGTTTAATAGATTCGAATAATATTTGTATAGAAATCATAAATGGGCCTCTTTCTTTTTACTATATGCAAAATTAGGAGATGTAGACATTGCTCCATATATATGTCTACCATCTTGTTGTATTTCTGCTTGAAAATCTAGGAGTTTTTGACAAAATGTGAAATGGGATGTACATTTTATTTTAGGGAGATGTTTGAGTTCACAATTTATACATGGTGAGATCATTTTGTAGATAGCTCCTTTACATAAGAAAAAAATTGTTAATATTTATCCACAGCTTCCACTATTATAAGAACAATTATTACAAAAGAAACATGTGCCCAACCGTCGCATATTAATTCCACAATTTGGACACATTGGGGATGAAATGTCGTCTTGGATTGATAAATCATTTTCTCTTATTTTATTTCGATTAAATTGATCAAGTTCTTGAGAAGTAAATAATCCTAATTCTTTGCGATCTTCATAAGAAAGAAATTTTAAACCAATATATCTAAATATGTAATCTATAATACTATAAGCATTTCTAATATCTGGATTTGAACTGAACCCATGTGGTTCAAATTTTAAATATGATAATTTTGATACGAGATTTTTTAAAGGTACACCATATTGTAATGATATACTTATTACCGTTGCAATTGCATCGGCAAACCCACTGATCGTACTTCCTTCTTTGGAAATGTTTACGAAAATCTCCCCAAGGTCATTACTATCTGGATATATTCCACACGTAATATAACCTTCTGTTGTTCCGATTCTAAATTTATGAGTTATTGCCGTTCGTTCATCTGGAAGTTTTCTTTTAATTAATTTTGGTGTGGGTTTTTCTTTACAACTCGGTTCTATCTGGGAAGATAAAGGCTGAAAGTTTTTACTTCCATCTCTATAAATTGTAATTCCTTTTAATCCCATCTTCCATGCCATAATGTATAAATTATATACTTCATCAACTGTACAATCTTTTGGCATATTAATCGTTTTACTAATTGCACCACTTAAAAATGGTTGTACGGCGGCACACATTTTAACATGTCCTAAATAATTTATACAAAGATTAGTTCCTGAAGTTGGAGCTGCTGTAAGAAATATTGATCGATGATATTGTGTTTTGAATGCAGTCGCTTCAATTGTATTAGGTTCTATTAATTCTTTAATTAAGTCTGGAATCTCTTTATCTTGATATCCTAAATTTCTTAGAGATTCTTCTACTATCGGATTTATAAATTTTAAAGTCGCACCATCTGATCCGGATAGTCGTTTATATCTAATGAGAGAATATTCAGGTTCAATGCCTGTTGTAATTGAATTCATAAGAGAACTAATTGTTCCAGTTGGTGCAAGTAATGAGACTTGTGAATTCCTAAATTTCTTTCTATTAATATTATCTTCCCAAATACTAATATTACTCTTTATTATTTTATCAAAATAAGTTTTATATTGAAGAGTATTAGTTACATATAATGTGGTCAACATTTGTTTATGTTGATTTAAAATTTTAAAAAAGGAAGATTTATTATCTTCAAATTTAGCGAATTCACCAACGTTATTTGCAAGATCTGCGCTAGTATTGTAAGCTATTCCAGTCATAAGTGCAGTTAGTGATGCCGCCATAAATCTTCCTTCATTACTATCATATGGTATTCCCAACCACATGAGTAGTCCGCCAAGATTCGTATATCCTACCCCCAAATTTCTATATTGTATAGAATTACTTCTAATTTCTTCATTTGGATAACTTGATTTGTTAATTAAAATATCTTGTGCCGTTATAATTGTTTTAATAACATCTCTAAATAATTCATCACAGAATGTAAAATTATTATTTTCATCTTTTACAAAGAATTTTATTAAATTAATTGAAGCTAAATTACAACTTGTATTGTTGAGAGATACAAACTCTCCACATGGATTCGATGCTATAATATTTCCATCGTTTGCTAAAGTATTCCATTTATTAACAGTATCATGGAACATGAGTCCAGGATCACCAATTTTCCAACTAGTCTCGGCAATTTTTCTTAATAAATCTTTAGCTTTATATGTTTTACTAATTTCAGAACTAGTAACAAAAATTGTTGAATAATCTTCATCTGAAGTGACTTTTTTCATAAAATCATCCGAAACTCTAACAGATAGATTTGTATTTTGAAAATAAACTTCATCAATAAGATCATATCCTGGTCTATTCTTTATTCCAGCGTTTCTTAAAATTGCTAATTTTTCCTCTTCAAATAATTTACAAGTTATAAACTCTTCAATATCCGGATGGTTAATATTAAGACATGCTAATTTAGCGCTTCTTCGAAATGTACCTCCTGACTTAATAATTCCAGCAAGAGTATCATGAGCTTTCAGAAAACTAACAGGTCCAGAAGCGGTTCCTCCATTAGAAATTTTTTCTTTGGAGCTTCTTAAATTGCTTAAATTAATTCCACTTCCAGACCCTTTCTTAAAGATTTTTGCTTCCAATTTTCCAAGTTCGGTAATTGATGACATATTATCTTGTATGTCAAGAATAAAACATGCTGATGTTTGTGGAGAATTTTCTAATCCTACATTAAAATATACAGGACTGTTAAATGCAAAATATTTGTGCATCTGATAATATTTTAAGTTATAATTGAATTGGGTTTCATCACTTTTAGTTAAAAAATATCCTTGTTCTTCTCCCCAGTTAGAAATATTATCAGATACTCTGTCAAACATTTGTTTAATGGAAGTTTCTTTTCGTTCAGCAGTATTTGATAAATATCTACTAGCGACAATTGCTGCACAATTATCATCAAAATTTTTTGGAAATTCTATATTATTGTCAAATATTACTTTTCCATCTTGATCTACGATTTTAACAGATTTTATTTCAAATTCAATGCCATCATATGGGTTCTTAATATTCAATTATTTGCCTCCGAGTTGCGGTAATTTAAAATAAAGTTATCATGATTGATTTTATTATTTCTATATAAAATTTGAAAAATTATATGGTTAAGTATATTGAAATTTATTAGAATTTACGATTCCAGATTGAATATATAATTTTAGAAGAAAATCTTCGATATCTTGCTGATAAGTTAAATCTTTTGCATCTCGGTGTTCACAATCATAAAGATAATTATTGTTTTTTATAAGCTTAAAATATATTTGATCATATGATTGTAAATGTTCACATGCTAAATTATACATCTTATCTGTAATTTGTGTGAATTGCATATATAATGAGTACGCAATTGAATCAAATATAGTTCTATCACAAATGACAATATCATAAGAATTGATCAGTTCTATTTCTGTTCGTAATTGGTTTGTAAAAATCCAAAGCTGACTCTCTGGAGTAGCTTTTTTGTTGAAAAGTTGTTTTGGAGCTTTTGATGCGTTTTCATGTAAAATTTCAACTCTTTTAGTTGGATGTTTTAATTTCATTTCATAACATAATTTAAAAGCTGATGTTGTTTTTCCGGTTCCATGGGCTCCAGTATATGCAATTTTCATAACATTATATCTTTCTTATTTTAATATTTGTTGATGTTCTTGTGGTCTTTGCTATCTTCGTCATCCTCATAGTGGTGATGGTTTTGTTGCCCCAAGGTTCATTATAAATCGACCAAGTTCTTTTGCGGCTTCAAGAGTAATCTTTGTACTATAAGTTGCGCTGGCACTAATTTTTCTCCCTAACGAAGTAGGTAATACAAATGGTTCATCTTGAAATCTTTCTGGATTCTGTGATAATGCTTTTGTGATATCTCCTATAAACGCTGGATCGGTATATATTGTTGCATATTCACCTTTTTTCCTACCCGCCCTATTAATTAATTG
>CAYSWG010000154.1:0-6499 GCA_964434465.1 uncultured Geobacteraceae bacterium | reverse complement strand
GCTACAAACCGAAGATAGCCGTTAAAGGGGTCTTCGGTGATTCCCATGTCCGGAGGCAATACCAAGCGGCAGATTCTCATCATGAAGGATTTCGGATCGACGGTACTGACCTGCACGCCGTCCTATTCCCTGTACCTTGCCGAAGCAGCCATGGAAGACGGCGTCGACTTCAAATCCCTGAACCTGCGGGTGGGGGTCTTCGGCGCCGAGCCCTGGTCCGAGTCCATGCGTACTGAAATAGAGCAGAAACTGAACCTGAGTGCCATTGACATCTACGGTCTATCGGAAATCATGGGACCGGGTGTCGCCATAGAATGTCTGGAGGCCAAGTGCGGCCTGCATATCTGGGAAGATCATTTCATTCCTGAGATAATCGATCCGCTGACCGGAGAACCTTTGCCGGAAGGGCATCGAGGTGAACTGGTCATCACGACCATTACCAAGGAAGGTATTCCACTGATCCGGTATCGGACCCGCGACATTACCAGTATCAGCCGTGAGCCGTGCCGCTGTGGACGTACCCATGCCCGTATTGCCCGCATGAGCGGCCGCAGCGATGATATGCTGATCATCCGGGGCGTCAACGTTTTCCCTTCCCAGATCGAAGCAATCCTCATGGAAATCGAGGGGGTCGAACCCCACTATGTGCTCATTGTCGATCGGAAGGATAACCTCGACAGTCTCGAAGTACAGGTTGAAGTTGACGAAAGGCTCTTTTCCGATGAGATAAAACATCTCCAGGCACTGGCTCTGCGGATTGAAAAAGAGATCAAGGACCTTCTTGGCGTAACGTGCAAGGTACGCCTGGTCGAGCCGAAGACCATCGCCCGGAGTGAAGGAAAAGCCAAGCGGGTCATGGATTTGCGTTATAAGGACTGATGGAACTCGTGAAACGGGGGCTCAACAGGGAGGGGCCATGAAAGTCGAACAGATCTCAATTTTCATCGAAAACAAATCGGGACGTCTCGCCGAAATTGCCCGCGTACTTGGGGAGGCCGGTGTGAATATCAGGGCGCTCTCCCTGGCAGATACCAGTGATTTCGGTATTCTGCGGCTTATAGTCAATGATCGGGAGACGGCAACGCGGGTTTTGAAAAACCGGGGATTCACGGTCAGCAAAACAGAAGTAGTTGCCATTGAAGTGCCGGACAGGCCGGGGGGGCTTTCGGAGATACTTCAGGTTCTCGACGGTGCGGCTATCAATGTGGAGTACATGTATGCCTTTGTTGAGCGGTGTGGTGAAAACGCGGTGATTATTTTCCGGTTTGATGAAACGGAAAAAGCGATCGCCACCTTGCTGGTCCAGGGATTCACCGTGCTCGAGGGCGAGCGGCTGTATCATATGTAAGAACTCTAACAACATCCGTAGAGCAGGGGAGGTTTCATGAGAAAACTGGTTGGTATGACAACAGTACTGTTTATCCTTGCTGTCACAGCCGTGGCACAGGCGGCTCAGCCCATTCGTATCGGCGGGTTGTTTGCCATAACCGGACCGGCTTCGTTCCTGGGGGAACCGGAACGTAATACCCTCCAGCTGATGGCCGATCAGATCAACGCCACCGGCGGGGTCAAGGGTTCGCCGATTGAGCTGTTCATCTATGACACCATGGGTGATGCGACCAAGGCTGTGCAGTTGGCAACCAAGCTCATCAAGAATGATCGGGTTGTTGCCATTATCGGTCCAAGTACCACCGGTGAGTCTCTGGCGGTAATTCCCCTTGTCGAACGTGAGAAAATTCCCCTCGTCTCCTGTGCTGCGGGCATCAAGATCACTGAGCCGGTTAAACGATGGGTGTTCAAGACACCGGCAAATGACCATGTGGCAGCAGAAAAGATCTTCAACTATGCGTTGCAGCACAAACAGAAAAGTATCGCCCTCCTGACGGTTTCCGACTCCTTCGGCGCTTCCGGTCGGGAACAGCTCAAAGCCATGGCTGCCAAAAAGGGTATCAGCATTGTTGCCGACGAGGTCTTCTCGCCCAAGGATACCGATATGACCCCGCAACTGACCAAGATCAGGGCAGCGAACCCGGCTGCCATCGTCTGCTGGGGCACTAATCCGGGTCCGGCGGTTGTCACAAGGAATGTCAAGCAGTTGGGCATAACGATTCCCCTCTATCAGAGTCACGGCGTTGCCTCGAAAAAGTATATCGAGCTTGCGGGTGCGGATGCTGCTGAAGGGGTTATTCTGCCGGCGGGCAGACTGGCCGTTTATGACCTCCTGCCGAAAAACGATCCGCAGGGTAAGGTGCTCCGTGATTATGAACAACTGTATCGTCGGCACTTTGGCGTGGAAGCATCCACCTTCGGCGGCTACGCATATGATGGGTTGATGCTTGTCGTTGCGGCAGTGAAAAAATTCGGCGCTACTCCCGATGGCATCCGGAAAGGTCTTGAGCAGACGCGCAGATTTGTCGGCGTCTCAGGGGTATTTACCCTGTCAGCAGCAGATCACAATGGTCTCGACCTGTCAGCCTTTGAAATGGTGCGGATTACGAAAGGTGACTGGGCTCTGGCAAAGTAGGTCCCGGATGGCTGCAAAATAATTTCCAAACCTTGACGTACTGGAGGATTAGTTATGCGAACAGCGACTGCATGGATAGTGTGTCTCTTTGGTGTCCTGATGGCGTCCCCTCGGCCGGCGCATGCTGTTGAACCAATCAAGATTGGTGGTCTCTTTGCTGTGACCGGCCCGGCTTCGTTTCTCGGTGAACCGGAGCGGAATTCTGCTCAGATGGTTGTTAATCAGATAAATGCCGCAGGCGGCATCAAGGGGCGGAAAATCGAGTTCATAACCCTTGATACCCAGGGTGATGCCACCAAGGCAGTCCAGGCAGCAACACGCCTGGCCATGGAGGGTGTTGTTGCCATTGTCGGACCGAGCACAACGGGTGACACCATGGCCGTCATTCCCGTGGTTGAACGGGCCATGGTGCCGCTCATTTCCTGTGCGGCTGGGATCAAGATAACCGAACCGGTGAAACCCTGGGTATTCAAAACCGCCCAGAATGATTATCTTGCCGTTGCAAAAATCTACGAGATGCTGCAGCAGCGCAGGATAAACAGGGTAGCGATACTCACGGTGTCCGACTCCTTCGGTTCTTCGGGACGCGAGCAACTCAAGGCTCTCGCCTCGCGCTATCGTATGGAAATTGTGTCTGATGATACCTACGGGCCGAAAGATACGGATATGACACCGCAACTCACCAGGATCCGCGGCGGCAGCGCCCTGGCGGTTATCTGCTGGGGTACCAATCCGGGACCGGCGATCATTGCCCGGAATTTCCGCCAGTTGGGCATGAAGCTGCCCCTGTTCATGAGCCACGGTGTTTCTTCGAAGAAATTCATCGAGCTTGCCGGGGAGGCTGCGGAGGGTATCATGCTGCCGTCGGGCAAGGTTCTGGTTGCCGATATGCTGCCGAAGTCTGACAAGCAGCGCAAGTCGCTGCTTGCCTTTGTGAATGAATACCGCAGACAGTATAACGTCGAGGGTGATCATTTCGGCGGTCATGCCTGGGACGCCATGATGCTCTTGAAGAACGCCCTGGAGCGGGGCGGCGCCACCCGGTCAGCCGTTAGGGACCAGCTTGAGCGGACTCGGAACTTTGCCGGTATCGGCGGGGTGTTCAATTTCAGCCCTGTGGATCACAGCGGTTTGACAGAGGATGCCTTCGTTATGGTTGCCGTCAAGAACGGAGATTGGGTGTTGGTCAACAAGTAAGTAATTCCTTATAAGTTGTCCCCTTACGTTACCATGAGGCGCCCGATCCGGGCGCTTCATTTTTCCAGTCCGCTGCCGTCGGTACTCTGTTACCTCTAAACCGACCGGGATCAGCTACGGTGTTCCTCAGGGGTCGGTATTGCCTGTTGCGACAGGCATGGTGCACCATTTCAACTATTGTCGTGCCCTGTGGCAGACAGAATGATCAGAAACCATGACAAATGAAATACTCCAGTACCTTTTTTCAGGCCTTTCAACCGGTGCGATCTATTCCCTGATCGGTATTGGTTTTGCCATCATCTATAATTCAACCGGCATCATCAATTTCGCCCAGGGTGAACTGGTGATGCTCGGCGGCATGCTCACCTGGTTTTGTCTTTCGGTCATGCAGTTACCCCTGCCTGCCGCAATGGCTGCCGCCATAGTGATTACCACCGTTGTGGCGGTTATTTTCGAGCGATTGGCCATCAGACCCCTGAAACAGGCCACTCCCTTAACCCTGGTCATCATTACGATTGGGGCGAGTATCCTGATTCGAGGCATTGCCATGCTGGTATGGGGAAAGGACACCCATTCCCTGCCCATGTTTACCGAAGGTGAACCCATCTCCCTTGCCGGTGCGACCATCCTTTCCCAGCATCTCTGGATCTTCGCCATTACCCTGGTTATCATCCTGCTCAATCGTTTGTTTTTCCATCATACGATCAACGGCAAGGCCATGCGCGCCTGTTCCCATAACCGACGTGCGGCAAGCCTTGTGGGTATTGATGTGAAGCGGATGGTCCTCTTTGCCTTCATTATCAGTTCGGCGATGGGGTCCGTTGCCGGCATGATTACGGCACCCCTGACCATGACCTCCTACGACGTCGGCATCATGCTTGGTCTCAAGGGTTTCTGTGCGGCAATAATAGGTGGCATGAGCAGTGGTATTGCTACAGTTTTCGGCGGGTTGCTTCTGGGAGTTCTCGAATCGCTGGGGGCCGGACTGATTTCATCGGGTTACAAGGATGCCATTGCC
Organism: uncultured Geobacteraceae bacterium; assembly: GCA_964434465.1. Taxonomy (GTDB): domain Bacteria; phylum Desulfobacterota; class Desulfuromonadia; order Geobacterales; family Geobacteraceae; genus RPRC01. Next base: position 1,760 of record CAYSWG010000154.1, on the reverse strand, counting down.
TTTGTCATTCTTCTGCTTATCCTTTTCTTCCGACCGCAGGGGCTCTTCAAAAAAGCCGAAACCGAAAGGGTTTGAAGTTCTATGGGATCTCAACGATACACCATGCTGAAATTCATTGTCTTTACCGTGGCGGTGCTTGCCGCCCCGTTTTATTTTTCCGGGGGGTACCTGCTGAACGTATTGGTATTTGTCGGCATCAATACCCTGCTTGCCGTGGGTCTTAACCTGTTGCTCGGCTATGCGGGCCAGATTTCCCTGGGGCAGGCGGCTTTTTTTGGTCTGGGGGCTTATGGTTCCGGTGTGGCGACGGCCACGTATGCCATTAACCCCTGGCTTGCCATGGTACTTACGGCCCTTGCCGTTGGGGGTATTGCCTTTGCCATCGGTTTCCCCATATTGAAATTGAAGGGCCATTACCTGGCAATGGCGACACTTGGTTTCGGCATCATTGTCTATATCGTTTTCAACGAACTGGTGGAGATTACGGGCGGCCCCTCCGGCCTTGTGGGAATTCCCTTGCTTTCACTGGGTCAATTCCAGTTTGACAGTGACATGAAAAATTATTTTCTTGTCTGGGGCGTGACGCTCATGATCATGTTGTTTTCATTGAACATGGTCAACTCCCGCATTGGCAGGGCGCTCCGTGCCATTCACGATTCCGAGGTGGCGGCCCGTGTCATGGGGGTCAATTCCCGCATGCTCAAGGTACAGATCTTCAGCCTTGCTGCGGTACTGTCTTCCCTTGCCGGCAGTCTCTATGCCCATACCATGACATTCATTTCGCCCGCGTCATTCGGCTTCCATTTTTCCGTTGAGTTGCTCACGATGGTAGTTATTGGCGGGCTTGGCAGCATCTATGGTTCTTTTCTTGGTGCAGCACTGCTGACCCTGCTCCCGGAACTGCTCCGTACGTTCCATGATTACGATATCATCGTCTATGGTCTGATTCTTGTACTCATGACCATGTTCATGCCGGGCGGTCTGGTGCGCATGTACGATCTGTTTTCGCTGGTCAGGGGAAAAATCAAAGCGGCGGCGGTGCGCAATGCTTAGCGTCCACGGTATAACCCAGGTATTTGGCGGTGTTACGGCCCTGAGCGACGTGAGTTTTTCCGTTGCCGGTGGACAGATCAAAGGGGTGATCGGACCCAATGGCGCCGGCAAGACAACACTTTTCAATATTATCACCGGAATCTACCGGCAAACAGCCGGCGAGGTTTTTCTGGAAGGCAGCAATATCTCGATGCTTGCTCCGGAAGCATTAGCGCGGTTGAAGATGATTCGCACCTTCCAGAATGTGGAACTGTTCGGTACCATGACTGTTCTGGAGAACGTCATGGTTGGCATGCATACCAGGAGCCGCAGTGGTATTGTGTCCTGCGCCTTGAAACTGCCGGGGCACCGCTGCGAGGAGCGCTCCATTCGTGAAAAGGCGCTGCAGTGCCTGGAGTTTGTTGGCATAGCCGACCATGCTGATGAAACTGCCGAGAATCTGCCTTTTGGTAAGGGGAGAATGTTGGAGATTGCCCGCGCTGTTGCCCTGGAGCCGAAACTGGTCCTGCTCGACGAACCGGCTGCCGGACTTAACAGCCGTGAGACCGCAGCACTTGGTCATCTCATTGAGAAAATCCGCCAGTCAGGCGTTACGGTCGTGCTCGTGGAACATGATATGGAACTGGTCATGGATATTTGCGACTCCATTGTCGTGCTGAATCTGGGACGGAAGCTTGCCGAGGGTACCCCCCGCGAAATCCAGGAAA
>CAYSWG010000153.1:0-6503 GCA_964434465.1 uncultured Geobacteraceae bacterium | reverse complement strand
GGCGTGCTGATCCCCATAATCTATGCCGATGATTCTTATGACCTGGTAGAAGACATTCTGCTCAACGAACTGATCATCAACAACAAGATCAAGGCGTTCAAGCGTTCCAGCGGTTGGGTGCGTGTCGGCGAGGATCGCGTTCGCAAGATTGACTATACCGGCCCGGAACGGCGCGGTCGCCGCTAGACCGGCTTCCCGCCGCAGCACTCCCGAGCGGGTGACTCGACTGCCCGGGCCCCTCCTGCTCCCCGCCGGCGACGTCCTTGCCGAGGCCGGCGCCTTGCTCGGCAAAGTCACTGTTGTTCAGACAGAAGTCGCACGTCTTGCCGAGTAATGGACACTGGACGGCATTGCACATGGTAGCCTCCTTCTTTCCGCGAAGTTTTCTGTAAAATACCCCCCCCTTGTTTTCATGCAGGTGAATCCCCGGTGACAACGGCGAAACAATTGCGCACTGCTGGCCCACCGGCCAGGGTGTTGCACACCTTTCAGACGACTGTAACACGGCAGTAACCAGACCATGGGCAGACTGGCTGTGATTTCACGCGCAATGATTGGAGTGTGCAGCCATGGCATATCCTCTTCGACAGGGAGCGGGACAGGCCGGTACCCAGTTGATCAGTGAAGCATTACACACCCTTGGCGTTTTTGATGCCCGGGGAAGTCTGGCCGTCGACCGGTTGCCCTTTGCCGCCAATGACAGTACGGCAGGGACCGAGACGGAACTCCAGGTAGCGGTTGCCGGTTCGCGACAGGACGTGGACCTGCCGCTGACCATCGAGGCATCCAACTATTTTGCCAATGTGGTGCGGCGGACGGCTACCGGTGATCTGCCCGGCAGGCTGGTTCGTGACCTGGAGCGGATTCTCTACGGCAACCGGGATAATCTCTGGGAAAACAGCTGGGTACGCTTCGAGCGGAAGGTGCTCAACGGCTATGCAGCCCAGGTCTTTGCCGGGGATCTGCGAGCCGACAAGACGTCTCCGTCGGGTCCGGTGCGCACGGATACGGCGCGCTTTGTCTTCACCGGCGCCGATGGCGGCGAGATGGTGCGGGTGCCGGTAAGCTACCTGGTCAAATTGGCCATGGCCCAGTACATCGGCAGTTCCTCCCGGCTTCCTCTGCTGGTGCGCGCCACGGGCACGCGACTCATGGCCCACTACCTGAACGACAATACCTCACCCGAAACCTTTTCCTTCCATGTCGTCCCCCTCCGCGGCGCCACCGGCATGGGACTGGCGGTGGCCAGGGAGGCATCGAAACGGATGCTCCTGACCCAACTGCTGGTCATGTACGCCAACCGGAGCTTCGGCCTCCGGGACCGGGGGCAGCAGGCCATGGTCTATTTCGCGCCCCTGCCGCCTCTGCGCCAGAAGGCGCTTAATGAGCACATTTCCGATTCCTTCTACCGGGACCTGTTCATGAGCCCCTGCCTGTCCGGTTGGGATCGGGGTGAAGAGAAGTATCACTACATGCGCCTCTGCCACAAGGTGTTGAGCCGCAGCCAACTGAATGCCGTTGCCAAGCTGAAACACGCCGGCATCATCCAGAACAACCTGGTCGTGCTGCCCAATACTTCCAATGTGAGCCTGGCCAACAACGGTACCCACGTGAGCCTGGGCAGCCGGGTGTTGAGCGGGGCAATGGCCGCGGCGGGCAGTGGCTTTACTGACCGGCACGAAAAGTATCTGGGCGACCTGGTCATCAAGATTGTTGAACACTTTCTTCCGCTGTTTACGGGGACCTACAGTGCAGCGCCCTATCGGCTTGCCTTTGGGGATTTTCACCCGGAAAAGGCCCTGGGGTTCCTTGCCCATCAGCTCGATTACTCCCAGCTGCGCATCCTCTGGCGCCTGTGGAAGGCCAAGGCGAAAATCGGCCTTTTGGGTACGCCGCTCACCCCCTTCGGGCCGGAATGGCTCGACCGGTTGCTCAGCGTAGCCGGCAATCTTCGCGGGGATTGCGTCCATGATTACCGCCTGTTGGATTACCTGGTTACCCTGCTCAGCACCGAGCGGAGCCCGGCGCTGGACGGCAGTCTGGGCAGCGGCGAACGGTTGAAGGATGATCTGGCCGAACTGGGTGTGTTCGATCCGGGCATGTCGCTCTATCTGCTGGTAAAGCTGCGTGAATACGCCAGGATGGGGTTCTCCGGCTTTGAGTCCCGCCAGTACAGCCTCTTTGCCAGTCTGCGTGACGATATGGCGCCGGCGGTTTCCCTGCAGAACCTGATCCATGCTTTCGCCTTCAAGCTCATTGCCCAAGGCAGCGTTTCCCATGGGGATATCCCCGACACTCCCCACGGGGAAAGCGAGCGGCGACAGATTATTTTCGGCGATGCCATTGGCCTCCGGTCGTTCTATGTGCGGAAGGAGGGCGGCAATCGATTCATGGCGCGAATTCTTTCCCGCGTGACGACGGTCCGGTCCAGCAACCGCTATCCCCAGTACCTGAAGGTGAAGAGCCGCGACTACCGTCTGGCGCTGCTGCAGATGCTTGATGATGAGGCGGGCGATCTGGTTGAAATGCTTGGCGCCCGGGACGTGCTGGAGGATCTGCGGATCAGACTCTGGAATCCGGAGCGTACTGCTGCCGGACGTCTGACCGGCGGAATTCTCCAGGAACTGGGTGCCCGGCAGCCCCTGGCGGTACCCGCTGCTGAATTCAACAGCGCCGCCGAGCGTTACTATCGGACCGGGCTCAGCGCCCGGCATATGGCGGAGGCGTTTTCATTTCTGGAAGAGGATCTTACCGTGGCCGGTTCCTGGAGGGAAGGGGAGCGCAGCGTGCTGCAGGCGTTCATGGAAGGTCGTGACGCGGCAGGTTTCGTGCGTGACTGCAGAGCCGACGTGCTCCTGGATCGCGCTCCGGAAGAGGTTCTGCGCACGCTGATCGGCCTCCTCATTCTGTCGGTGCATCAGGATACGGTTGCCGCAGGAGATGCCCATGGTTCATGATCATTACTATCTGTCGCGGGATTCGGACAGTGCCCGGCGGGAAACCCTGCTCGCCGATGCCGCCATCGGCTTCATCTACAGCACCGTCCGGGAGCGTGCCCCCTGGTTTTTCAAAGCGGTGACCGGTCAGACCCTGACGGGTCTGTTCGGTTTCGTCAACTACGACATGGCCCTGAATGCCCGGTTGGATGGCGCCGGACGGTTCCGGCGTGCCATTGGCCTCAAGGAGGACGAGTGCCTGCTGCCGGCAGCAGCGCTCAACACCCCCCGGAAGATCTTTGAGCGGCAGATTGCCTATTGGGATTTCCGTCCCATGGACAAAAGTCCCGGAGTGGTTGTTTCGCCGGCGGATTCCCGCATGCTGGTCGGCTCCTTGGCGGCCGATTCGGTGTTCTTCCTCAAGGGGACGTTTTTCGACTTTCCCGAACTGGTCGGTCCCGAGCGGAGTGCTCTGCATGGACGGTTCGCCGGTGGTGATTTTGCCGTGTTCCGCCTGACCCCGGACAAATATCACTACAATCATATGCCCGTCTCCGGGGTGGTCCGGGACATCTTTCCCGTTGATGGTCATTACCATTCCTGCAATCCCGGTGCGGCCATTGCCCTGGCCACTCCCCTTTCCAAGAACCGTCGTGTGGTGTCGGTCATCGATACGGACGTGCCTGACGGTTCACGGGTCGGCCAGGTCCTGATGGTCGAGGTGGTGGCCATGATGATCGGCGATATCGTCCAGTGCTACAGCGCAGAGCGCTACGATCGCCCCGTTGCCGTAGAGTCCGGACTCTTCATGGCGAAAGGGCAGCCGAAGAGCCTGTTCAGGCCGGGAAGCAGCACGGTTGTTCTTCTCTTCGAGCCGGGTCGGGTGGAGTTCTCCCGGGATCTGCTGACAAACCAGCAACGTGCCGATGTGCCCAGCCGGTTTTCATCCTGGCTGGCACAGCCCCTGGTGGAAACGGACATCAGCGTCAGGGCTACCATCGGCGGAAAGGTTCCAAATGGCTGAAAATCTTCTGGTTGTTGGTATTCTTGCCGTGGCATGCGCGGTGAGCATGTATTGGGGCGGAAAACTTCTACCCGGCGCGCGCTGGCAGTTCCTTGCGGCCGTGCCGCTGCGTCGCCGGGCTGACGGCTCCTGGGAGGCGGTGACGGTCACCTGGTACGGAATTCTGCTTGCCGCCGCTGCGGTGTCCGCCATAGCCTTGTACCTGGCCATGCTGGCGGCGGCAGGGGTGGCGATAGTTGCCGCCCTGGTGCTGATGGCGGTCCTCTTGGCCCTGTGCGTGCCGGCGGCCAGCCTGGTGGCGCGGTGGGTGGAGCGGAAGCCGGCAACACTGACCATCGGCGGCGCTGCCTTTGTCGGCAGCATGGTCGTCCCGCTGCTTGTTCTGCTCCTGAATCAGGGCAATGCCGGCCTCCGGGCCGGGACGCTGCCCATGGCGCCGGTCCTGGCGGCTTGTGCCGTTGCATTTCTCTTCGGGGAGGGATTGGGGCGAATGGCCTGCCTCAGTTACGGTTGCTGCTATGGCAAGCCCGTATCGGTCTATGGCGGGTTACTTGGTCGGTTTTTTGCCCGTACCGCCCTGGTGTTTCAGGGGAGTACGAAAAAGATCAGTTATGCCGGCGGCCTCGAAGGTACGCCGATTGCGCCGATTCAGCTGGTCACGATGGTTGTCCTGAGCGGAGCAGGCCTTGTCTCCCTGCTCCTCTTCGGTGCGGGGCGTTTTGTTGCCGCGTACCTTCTGGCAACAGTCTCGGCCGGGGTGTGGCGGATGGTATCTGAACTGTTCCGCAGTGATTACCGGGGTGGCGGCCGACTCTCCGCCTATCAACTCATGGCTGCTGCATCGGTGGTGTACGGTGGAATCGTTGCCTGGGTTCTGGTTGACGGCGCAACGCCGCAGACGGTACCGCTGCTCTTGGGGGTGCTGGCCCTCTGGTCGCCGGGGATTTTCCTGGCCCTTGCCGGCGTCTGGCTGGTCCTGGTGCTCTATACGGGGGTAAGCCGCACCACCTATGCCCATGTGAGGTTTTTCCTGCATCAGGACCGGATCTGACTGGTTGACCGGCGACGCCAGGAGGGGGCTTAGTGGCCGCCTTTCCCCGGCCGTCGTCCGGGCCGTCCTTTCCCCTGGTAGCCGGCTGGTTTCCGCTGCTGTGACGGCCGGGCAATGCTGACCGTAATGACCCGGTCGCCTACCAGGGCGCCGTCAAGGCACTCTATTGCCTCCTTCAGTTCATCGTCTCCCGCCATGCGCACATAGGCACACCCCCTGGAGGCGCCGCTCTCCGGATCGGTGATGATATGCACCGAGGTAACGCTGCCGGCGACGGTAAACAGGCGGGTCAGATCCTCTTCTGTTGCATCATAGGGCAGATTGCCCACATACAGTTCCTTTGCCATGCCCTTCTCCTTTTCGGCAGCGTTTCCCGCTCCTGCATACTACCGCCGCAGCATAGCATGGTTTTGCCGCTGCGTCTTCAGGGAAGTCCCTCTGTTCTCAGCGCAGGTTCCGACCACTCACCGTCCGGGTCTTCTGCTTTTTCAGCCGGGCCATCTTCTTCTGCCGCCTTTCCGCCAGGGCAATGAGCAGTTCGTGGCTGCCGCGCTGCTCACCTCCGGCAAGGGGCTGGCGTTGGACATAGGTCCCATCGGAGTGCATATCCCAGGCGCTCCGCTGATCGGCCAGGTGTACATCGAGCACTGTCCGGATTTCCTGCCGCAATTTCCGGTCTTCCACGGGAACCACCACCTCGACCCGCGCCTCCAGGTTCCGCTTCATGGCATCGGCTGAGCCGACCAGGTACTCTTCCTTGCCGCCGTTCCGGAAATAATAAATGCGCGAATGTTCCAGAAAACGGCCGACGATGCTTACCACACGGATAGTTTCCGACAAGCCGGGCAGGCCGGGGCGCAGTCGACAGGTATCCCGGACGATGAGGTCGACGGGCACGCCGGCCTGGGAAGCCCGGTAGAGTGCCTTGACGATGTCCGCGTCCTCCAGGGCATTCATCTTGAACTGGATCAGCCCCGGCTTTTTTGGTGAATGGAGACGGATTTCCCGGGAAATGTTTGCCAGCAGGGCCTTTTTCAGAAACTTCGGCGCCGGGAGCATTTTTTCGTATTTCCGGCGGGGCGTGTAGCCGGTGGTCAGATAGTTGAAGAGTTCCGTGGCGTCCTGGCCAATGGCCTCGCTGCTGGTGAGAAGCCCCAGGTCAGTGTAGATGCGGGCGGTCACTGCGTGGTAGTTGCCGGTGCCGATGTGCACGTAGCGGCGGATGCCGTCGTAATCCTGACGCACCACGAGAATCACCTTGCAGTGGGTTTTCAGGCCGACGACGCCGTAGGTGACATGGATGCCCGCTTCCTCCATGCGGGTGGCCAGGACGATATTGGCCGCCTCGTCGAAGCGGGCCTTCAGCTCAACCGCCACGGCGACCTGCTTGCCATTCTGGGCTGCCTTGATGAGACAGGCGATGATCCGGCTTTCCCGGGCGGTCCGGTAGAGGGTCATCTTGATGGCCCGGACCTTGGGGTCGTTGGCGGCT
>CAYSWG010000152.1:5732-6548 GCA_964434465.1 uncultured Geobacteraceae bacterium | reverse complement strand
GTGCGCCGGATCCTCGGCCTCGACCGCACCGCGCCGCCGCCGCTGCAGACCCGGACAGAACTGCAAGCCCCACAAGCGTACCAAGCACCAGCATCCAGAACGCGCACTGTTTCACCGTTCATCCTCCTCTTTCCTGAAAGCCGGCCTTTTCACTGACCGGCAATTACCCATGCGTCAAACCGGTAAAAACGCACATCCTCGCCCGGCCGGACAGCCAGGCGTCGCAGGGCTTCCCGGCCGGCCCAGGCGGCCGTTTTCCCCTCACCGGGAACTATGGCGACACCGCTCTGCTCCGTTTCCACGAACAGCCCCTGCCTGACCGGGTCCACCTCTGCCGGTGACGCCACTGGTCGCAGGTCCCCGGGAAACGTTATCAACACCCGGGCCAACTCTGCCGTGCGCCGGTCGAGTCCCGCCGCCCGGACGTCCAGATGGAGCGCCTGGCCGATATTTGCGGCAATTTCTGCGGCAAGGTGGGCAGTGCGGGGCTGAAAGCCGCCGGCGCAGGCAACGACGTGCCGGTCACTGAGAATGGTAATGAAACAGGGGCGCTGCAGGGACATCGCCCAAGGCGGCGGCACAGGGGCATGGCCAAAACCCAGCTTGAAGAGAAAATGGGCCTTGGCGTAACGAACCAATGCCTGCTGCAGTTCGCGGCTGGCCTGAAGTGCTCGGAAGTCGGGGGGTGGGTCGGCGTTGGCGGCAAGGCTTCCCCCCGGAGACAGGGAGAGAATGAAACAAAGTGCCAGAAACGGCAGCAGGTAGCGGACGCTGACGTTCACGGTGTGCCGACTCCGACAATGGTGCTGGGTGGGG
>CAYSWG010000152.1:0-5722 GCA_964434465.1 uncultured Geobacteraceae bacterium | reverse complement strand
TAATCCTCGGAAAGCAGCTGCTCCGTGACCTGGCCGTCACGGATGATGGTCCGACGGGTCCTTACCGTCCAGCCCGGCGTGCCGGTCTGGACAGTGTTACCGGTCAAGGCAGTACCGGCAACATGGGCCTCCGGAGCCACCTGGTTCCGCTCGCTGGAAACGATCGCCCGGAACGGTTTGTCCACCAGCGACCAGAAGGAAGCCGCCACCTGTCGCCCCCCCACGGCAACGCGCAACTGCACGGGCACCTGGTGGGGGTTGCGAAGCTTGAGATCCTTCCGCCAGGTGAGAATGGTCGCGTCCCGGCCCGGGGCCACGTACCCCACACGGCGGGAATGGGGGTGCCGTTCGACGATATCCATTCCCGCCGCCAGGGCGGCATTGTAGATGGTTGTCGCCACCTGGCAGATGCCGCCACCCGGGATATCCTCCACCGTGCCTGAACCAGTAATGATCGGCGCCGCCCGGTACCCTTTCAGGAAATCCCGGGCTCCCACGTGGTCATTGAAGCTGAACACGGCGCCGGAAGGAATGATGATGCCGTGGAGGTCAAGGGCCGCCCGGACGGCATTGCTCCTCTGTTCAACTGAACGGCCGTCCAGGGAGGTCGCACTGCCTCCCCAGAGATGGCCGTAGATTGTTCCTCCAGCTGCCGCAGTCCGGCCGGCAACCAGCAGCACCAGCAAGATACCGAGGACCTTCATGCCCACCTCCCGCCATGGTATCAACAGTGTAATGGGAAACTATCAACTTGCAATTACCGGCCATTTCCTTTATCAGGGTTGCATCCCTGCAGTGTCCCCGAATGATCCCCCAGCGCAGCAGCAAGGAACCACCATGGCCATCTACCTCGACAATGCCGCCACATCCCACCCGAAACCGGAACAGGTCTACCTGGCGGTGGATCACGCCCTCCGGGAAATCGGCGCCAGCCCCGGCCGGGGCAGCTACCGCCAGGCCCTGGCGGCAAGCCGCCTGCTGTTCGAAACACGGGAGAGTCTGGCCAAACTGTTCGGCATCAGCGATTCGGCCCGCATCATCTTTACCGGCAGCACCACCGAAGCACTCAATCTGGCCATCTGCGGGCTGCTTCGCCCCGGTGACCACGCCATCACCACCACCATGGAGCACAACTCGGTGGTGCGCCCCCTGCACCGGGCCAGGGGATTCGGTGCGACCGTAACCCAGGTCAGCGGTGACCAGCACGGTTTTGTTGCAGCCAAAGACATAGCCGCTGCCATACAGCCGGAAACCCGGCTGATTGCCATCTGTCACTGCTCCAACGTCAATGGCATCATCCAGCCCCTGGAGGAGATCGGCCAGGTGGCGCGCCGGGCCGGCATCCCCCTCCTGGTGGACGCCGCCCAGAGCGCCGGGGTGATTCCGATACCGGTGCGGCAGGCCGGCATCAGCCTTCTGGCCGCACCGGGCCACAAGGGGTTGCTCGGCCCCCAGGGCACCGGTTTCCTCTACATAGGCGACGACATTGATCTGAATCCGCTCATCGCCGGCGGCACCGGCAGCCACTCCAGCGACCTGGAACTGCCCACCACCCTGCCCGACCGGTATGAAAGCGGCACCCATAACATCCCCGGTATTGCCGGCCTCAAGGCAGGTGCGGACTTCATCAGAGAAACCGGCATTGCCGCCATCCGTGCCCGTGAGGCCCGGTTCGTTGACCAGCTCATCGCCGGTCTGGGCAATCTGCCAAAGGTTCGCCTCCAGGTACCGCCGGCCGATCGGGAACGGGGCGGCATCGTCTCTTTCATCGTCGACGGCATGGACCCGGGCGCCATCGGCTTCCTCCTGGACCGGGAGTACGATATCTGCGTCCGGGCCGGCCTCCACTGCGCGCCCGAAGCGCACCGGACCATCGGCACCTACCCCGAAGGTACCGTCCGGGTCAGCCCCGGCTGGTTCACTACCGACGATGATATCGCCACCTTTGTCGCTGCGATGACGGCACTGGTTCGGCCATGAACCAATCTGCCCCTGCCACGGCAAAGCGCTACAACGCCTTCTCCGACGAGCTGAAGCGGGTTTTCGGCTGCCGGGTGCACCGCATTTCCGTGGATGCCGGGTTCACCTGCCCCAACCGGGACGGCAGCAAGGGGACCGATGGCTGCATCTATTGCGGCGGCAAGGGCTCCGGCGCCCACGGCATCCTGGCTGATGCCACGATCACGGAGCAGCTGTTAGCCGGCAAAGAGGTCATGACCCGCAAGTACAAGGCGCAACGCTTTCTCGCCTATTTCCAGGCATACTCCAACACCTACGGTCCGGTGGAGCGACTGCGTCGCCTCTACGACGAAGCGCTGTCCGTCAGGGATGTGGTCGGCCTTATTGTCGGCACCCGACCCGATTGTCTCCTCCCGGAAACCCTCGACCTGCTCGGCGGCTATTCCCGTCAGACCTATTTCTGGCTTGAACTGGGCCTCCAGTCTTCCCTGGACCGGACCCTGGCCCTGCTCCGCCGCGGCCACGACTTCGCTGACTTCCGTCAGGCAGCCCTTGCCTGCAGAGAACGGGGCATACGGGTCTGCGCCCATGTCATCCTCGGCCTGCCGGGAGAAACGCGGGACGAGATGCTGCAGACCGCCCACCTGATAAACGAGCTGGGCATCGGCGGCGTGAAACTGCACCTGCTCCATGTCATGAAGGGAACCCTGCTGGCGAAGCTTCATGGGGCAGGAGAGGTGCCCCTGCTGGATCGGGACGAGTATGTGGGCCTGGCCTGCGATTTCCTGGAGCGGCTCCGCCCGGACATAACCATTCAGCGCCTCACGGGAGACGGCGGCCATGAACATCTGGTGGCGCCCCTCTGGTCCCTGAAGAAGTTTGAAATACTGAATGCCATCGATCACGAACTGGAACGGCGCGACAGCCGCCAGGGAAGCATGCCGGGTTCAGGACGGTGATGAGCGGAACGCAGCTCCGGCGGGACAGTGCTCACGGAGCGGACAGCCGCTGCAGCGGGGCCTGGTACGGCAATATTCCTTACCCTGCTGGACGATGAGCGCGTGATACTCGTTGTAGAGGGCCGTATCCTCCGGCAGGTGGGCCATGAACAGCTCACGCATTTCGTCATAGCCGGCGGTTGCCGCCAGGAGACCCAGCCGGGAGAACAACCGCCGGGTGTAGGCATCTACGACAAAGGTTGGTTTGTGGCCGGCATAGAGCACTATGGAGTCGGCCGTTTCGGGGCCGATGCCTCGCACGGCGAGGAGTTCCCGGCGCAGGTTCTGCCAGTCGCCGGCAAACATGGCCGCGAGGTCGCCGCCGAACCGGTCGTGCAGCCAGCGGAGGAAGTCGCGGAGGCGGGCACTTTTCACGTTGTAGTAGCCGGACGGACGGATCAGTTCGGCCAGTCGTTCCGGAGGGAGGGCGTACAGGGCAGCGGGCGACAAGAGACCGGCCCGGCGCAGGTTGGCAACGGCCTTCTCCACATTGCCCCAGCTGGTATTCTGGGTGAGGATGGCGCCGACGCACACTTCAAAAGGAGTCTCGGCCGGCCACCAGTTCCGGGGGCCGAAGTGGTTCAGCAGCACATGAAAAACATGCAGTATGCTTTGGGCAGGGGCCATGATCTGTTCAGCTCAGCGACGCCGGACGATGATCGTGCCTCGACTGAGCCCACGTTGCAGCCAGTCCCGCAGCCAGCGTTTGAGGAGGGACCGGGTCGGGGGAACCAGAAAAAACAGGCCCAGTGCATCGGTAAAGAAACCGGGCGTAAGGAGCAGGATGCCCCCGGCGAGAATCAGCGCACCATCCAGCAGACCTGCGGCCGGCACGCGGCCTTGGGCAAGTTCTTCACGGATGGCGGCAAGAGTCCGGAGTCCCTGAGACCTGGCCAGCCAGGCACCCATAAGGGACAGGGCCAGGAGCAGCAGGACCGTCGGCAGGGCGCCAAGCACCCGGCCGACTTTGATCAGCAGCCAGACTTCCAGCAACGGCACCAGGGAAAACAGCAGAAACAACCGGAAAAGCATGCTATCATCACCTCGAAATAGACACGATATTGTCAGGAGGATACACCGATGAAATTCTCCGCCTATGCCCTCGTATTCCTGCAGCTCTTCTTGGCCGGCCTCGTCTGGGGGGATTGCACCGCAGCGGCCCGGAGCGGCTTTGACAGCCACCGCTATGCCCAGCGGGCCCGGCACACTCCCGATGATCAGCCGGTGCGGGAATTTCTTGAGCAGGCGCAGAGCCTGGCCGACAAGGCGCTTGCCCAAGCCCAGGAATGCGGCTGCTACGACGCGGAGGCCCCTTTCTACAAGGCATTTCACACCGCACGGGCCGCCCTGAAAGCCATCACTGTCGAAGAACGGGATACACTGCTGCGCCAGTTGCTCCAGGCCACTGCGGAAGGAACCGCTGCCGCCGACCGGTGTGGTCGGTAACGAAGGGGAAGTCATGGGTGGAGCACAGAACATCGTTGCCGTGATCGGCAGCTATCGGCGTGGCGGCGTTACGGAACTGGCCGTCGCGGAAGTACTGGCCGCCGCGGAAGCCTGCGGCGCGGTAACCACAAGCATACACCTGGGCGAGCGACACCTGGAATTCTGCACCAACTGCCGCTCCTGCACCAACCGGCCGGGAACGGAGCCGGGCAACTGCAGCCTGGACGACGAAATGGCGGCACTGCTGGAAACGATCCGCCAGGCAGATGCCCTCGTCCTGGCCTCCCCGGTCAATTTCGGCACGGTCACCGCACTCATGAAACGCTTTATCGAGCGGTTGGTCTGTTTCGCCCACTGGCCGTGGGGGGCGCCGGCGCCGAAGATGCGCACCACCGCTGCACATAAGCCCACGGTCATCATCACCGCCTCGGCGGCGCCGGCCATCATTACCCGCTTTCTCACCGGGACGGTCCGCCTCCTGGCAAAGGCTGCCAGCCTCCTTGGCGGGAAACCGGTCGGCGTACTGGCTATCGGCTTCGCCGCCCTGAAAGAACGGCCGCAACTCAGGGAACGGACCAAAGCATGTGCACGACGCCTCGGCCGCCGTCTGGTATGCTGAGCAGTGGCGGCATGGGCGGTCCAGGTGTTATTTTGCGGCAATTTCCTTCAGGCGGGGCATGTCGACGATGACCACCCGACTCCCCTTGACCTCGATGACCCCATCATCCTTGAGTTTCTTCAGGGCCCGGGACAGGGTTTCGCTGACGGTGCTCAGGTGGGAAGCCAACTCCCCTTTCTTGATTTCCAGGTCAACATAGGTCCGTCCTTGAAAGCTGGTGGATTTTTTCGCGGCCAGGTCGAGAAGGTAGGCGGCCAACCGGGTCGGGACTTCGGCAAAGGTGAGTTCTTCGATCTGCCGGGCAAACCGGCGGACCAGCAGGGACAGGGTGACAATCAGATTGAGGGCGAAGCGGGGGTTTCGTTCCAGGAGTCCCATGAAGGCGTCACGGGGAAAATAGAAGGCCTCCACCTTTTCCAGTGCCCGGGCCTCGGCAGGATAGCGGCCATCACCGAAAAACGCCGCCTCGGCAAAGGTCTCCGAAGCATAGGCAAAGTGAAGCACCTTTTCCTTGCCGTCACTGGATATCTTGGAAAGTTTGACACTGCCTCCAGCGACGAGGAAGAAGCCCTCTGCCGGCTCCCCTTCGGTGAAAATCACCTCGCCCCGCGCGTAGGTTCGCTTGCTGGCAATGGCCGCAACTTCGGCCAGATGCTCTTCACTCAGACCGGAAAAGAGCAGAGACTTCTTCAGCACTTTC
>CAYSWG010000151.1:2750-6556 GCA_964434465.1 uncultured Geobacteraceae bacterium | reverse complement strand
GGTATTCATTGAGCAGGTGCCGGAATACCCTGTTCAGCAGGGCGAAAAGTGCCAGGGTGCCGGCGCTTGTCCACTGCCCAGTGGATGCTGCCAGTCGGTTCTGGCGATCGGCCAGGCGCCGATAGACGTCCTGGCGGGGAGGAGCGGTCTGGTCGGCGCGTTGTTCCAGGACCGGCTGCAGCGCCAGACGATGCCAGGCTTTCCGGTGTATCTGGAGATCAAAAGGGAAATAGGGTATAAGGGGAGTTCTTGTGCGCATGGGTACCCCCGGATGCTGCGAATGTTTGGACCGGCTGCCGGTTTTTGCCTGCCTTGGCAGAGTACTCCAACTACCGGTTCGAGTCAAATCCATCAGCTGTTTATCGGGTAATAATCGCTTGACTTGCCGACCCCGGCGCACTAGCATGACTATCATTTTCAGTTGAGGAGCTGACCGTGACACGTGCCAAAAAAAAGCAGTTCCGTGACTTCATTGCGGAAAAGGGGCTTAAGTCCACCAGGCAGCGGGATATCGTTCTGGATACATTTCTCTCATCGGAACGCCACTTGAGCACGGAGGAGTTGTATCTGAAGGTCAGGGCTAGATATCCCACCATCGGTTACGCAACCGTGTACCGGACTCTCAAGCTTTTCGCCGAATCAGGTATTGCCCGTGAGATTCATTTCGGTGACAATCAGACTCGCTACGAACACGTGGCTGAAGGTGAGCACCACGACCATCTGGTCTGCACCCGCTGTGGCGCCGTTCAGGAATTCGAGAACGAAGTGATCGAGCGGTTGCAGCAGGAAGTGGCCGACCAGTTCGGTTACCTGGTGGAAACCCACAAGCTGGAAATGTACGGGATCTGCCCCAAGTGCCGCAAGTAGTCTGGCGGGTCCGACCTTGTCCTGCGGCTTCATGGGTTGAAAACTGGAATGTAATGACGAGATTGCAGGAGAACCATGTTCACCTTCTGGAAAAAACCTGAATGTTACCCGGTCGCCGACGGTTCCTGTGACTGTTGCAGAAAGGTTGCTTTGGTCGGCAACCCCAATGTGGGGAAAAGTGTGCTCTTCAACGCGTTGACCGGCGCTTACGTAACCGTGTCCAACTACCCGGGCACCTCCGTGGAAGTGGCCCGGGGCAAGGTGTTGATCCAGGGAGTGCAGTGCGAAATCATTGACACGCCGGGGATGTACGCCCTCCTGCCCATTACGGAAGAGGAGCGTGTCGCCAGGGAAATACTGCTCCACGAGTCGCCGGATCTGGTCGTCCATGTTGTTGATGCCCGGAATCTTGAGCGGATGCTGGCCATGACCCTGCAGCTGATCGAGGCGGGACTGCCGGTGATTCTCGTGGTGAATATCATGGATGAAGCTGAACGGATGGGTCTGACGTTCGATCTGCCACTTCTGTCCAGCAAACTGGGGATCCCGGTTCTTGCCGCTGCTGCTGCCAAGAGGCGTGGTTTACCCGAGTTGCGTCAAACACTGGTCGGCTATGATCGCCAACGTCCCGCAACCTATGGGTACAGCCGCCGTCTCGAGTCGGATCTGCTGGAAATCATGGTGCTCATGTCGGGTGCCTATGCCCTGTCGAAAAAATCCCTTGCCCTGCTCCTCCTGCAGCGTGATGAAGAAGTAGTCAACCTGGTGCGGGAAATGGAAGGGGATGGCTATACTGCCGTTGAAGAAAAGGTACGGGAGAGAATGTTTGCCCGGCGTGATTCATTCCATCTGGAGCTGTCCATGGAGCGGAAGATGGTCGTCAAGGCGCTTCTGGAGGATGTGTTCCAAGAACCATCCCAACGAAAGCAGTCCTTTGGTGAAAGGCTGTCAGGGTTGGCGGTGCGCCCCTTGACCGGGGTTCCCCTGCTGCTGCTGGCCCTCTACTTCGGCCTGTACCAGTTTGTCGGCGTATTCGGCGCCGGAACTTTGGTGGACTATCTGGAGGGCACGCTGATCGAGGGCTACTTCAACCCCTGGGCAGTGGCCTTTGTTGAGAAAATCGTGCCGTGGGAGATACTCCGTGAGCTGTTCGTTGGAGAGTACGGCATCATCACCCTTGGTCTGCGCTACGCGATCGGCATTATCCTGCCCATTGTCACCACCTTTTTCCTGTTTTTCTCACTCCTGGAGGACAGCGGCTACTTCCCCCGGTTGGCCCTGCTGGTTGACCGCATCTTCAAAAAGATCGGCCTGACCGGCCGGGCGGTCATTCCCATGGTCCTGGGTTTCGGCTGCGATACCATGGCAACCATGGTCACCCGCACCCTGGAAACAGTCCGCGAGCGGATCATTGCTACCCTGTTGCTGGCCCTGGCCATCCCCTGTTCGGCCCAGCTGGGCGTTATCCTCGCCCTCCTTTCCCAATACCCCGGGGCGTTGGCTGTCTGGAGTGTCTGCCTCATCGTATTGTTTCTGGCTATTGGCCTGCTGGCGGCAAAAGTCGTTCCGGGAGAGTCGCCCATGTTCTACATGGAACTGCCGCCCATGCGCCTTCCCCAGTGGTCCAACGTCCTGACCAAGACCTACTCGCGCATGCAGTGGTACCTGCTGGAGATTCTGCCGCTCTTTATTATTGCATCGGTGCTGCTCTGGTTCGGCAAGATCGCTGGCTTCTTTGAGACGGTGGTCGGCTGGATGAAACCGCTCATGGCAGCCATCGGCCTGCCGCCGGAAACTTCCGTGGCCTTCATCTTCGGGTTTTTTCGTCGCGACTATGGCGCCGCCGGACTCTATGATCTGCAAACCCAGGGGCTGCTCGATGCCCGGCAGTTGACCGTGGCGGCGGTGACCCTGACCCTGTTCATCCCTTGTGTCGCCCAGTTTCTGGTCATGCAGAAGGAGCGAGGCACGAAGGTTGCCGTGGCCATTGCCCTGTTCGTCAGTCTGCTGGCGTTTGGTACCGGCTACCTGCTGAACGAGTTCCTGCTTGTCACCGGAATCCTCTGATGCGTTGTGGTTTCTGCGGCCGTGATTTTATTCCCGATGTGGGGAAGGAACGTTGTCGGTCCTGCCCCCTGCGGCCAGCCTGCGTAAAAGTGAAGTGTCCCTACTGCAATTATGAGAATCCCCCTGAACCGGCTCTGCTGCGGGGGCTGAAACACCTAGTGAAGCGAAAACGGGAGTTGCAATGATATTATCCGTAACGGCTGAAGAAATCCTTGAGGCATTGTGGATCGAGGTTGAGGAAGAGGGCAACCTTTTTACTGATCTGGAAAAACTGCCCTTGCTGGCCGATGAGCAGGTTTACCGTGAATTGGTCGATGCGGCTTGTATCGAGGTGAAGGAGGGGCGGGTGTTCCTCCGGCCGGAAGGCAAGGAAGAGGGCAGGAAGATCGTTCGCCGTTTCCGTCTGGCGGAACGACTGATGATGGATGTGTTCAATATTCGCGGGGAAGCAGCCAAGGAGAAGGCATGCCAGTTCGAGCATCTTTTTGACGAAGGGGTCGATATTAAGGTCTGTACCCTCCTGAACCATCCGTCGACCACTCCCCACGGCAAGGCGATTCCACCGGGTGAATGCTGTTTGGAAGCCCAGCGCAGCGGCAACCTGGGCGTGGTGCCCCTCACGGAATTGAACCCCGGCGAGGAGGGGGAGATTGCCTACATCCAGACCGAGGACAATAAGAAGATGCAGAAGCTCATGGCCATGGGTGTGCTGCCCGGGAACCGGATACGCTTGCAGCAAAGGTTCCCTTCCTATATCTTCAGTGTCGGTTTCTCTGAATTCGCCATAGACACCAACATGGCCCGGGAGATATTTGTCCGGCGGTAATAACACAGCGATACCGAGACCATGGTTGTGACCCTGCTGTGTTGGG
>CAYSWG010000151.1:0-2717 GCA_964434465.1 uncultured Geobacteraceae bacterium | reverse complement strand
CCGAGGAATGTCGGGGCTTTTTGGTTCGCAGGCTGTTCAGTATTCATGACGGTTTTCCCGCGTGCCGTCATCGGTCGGATTGACCGGTACGGTGGCGGCAGCGTATATCCCCAGGTACAGGTAAGCCATCGCCGCCAGAAAAAACCAGACACCGGCATAGGGGAGTGTCAGGCCGGCCATGGTCAGTGCGGTACCGACTATGATGCCCGGGGTTATGGCAACCACGGACATACGCACCAGTGCCGGATAGGGCAGCTTTGTCTTCAGGGCGGAAGAGAACAGCATGCCTAGTAACGCATAGAGCGCTACCTGAATAACCCGGTAGAGAAATGCGCCGGCTACGGCAAGAGGATAAATGATGATGGCGGTGAACTTCCGGGCCGTTTCCAGCCAGCCATTGACGACCTGCTGGTTTATCGTGAGATCGTCAATAGTGGTGAAGCTGTAGGTTCTCGTCTCCGCGGCGCTTTTTTTGACGATAGCTTCCGTGCCCGTAACGAGGACAAGTGCGTCCGTGTCTTTCAGGCTCGTATGGCGGCCGGTACTGTCCAGGATAGCCAGCGGCTTTTTTGTCTTCGGATCGATGATGGTATAGGGTTGTGGCGCGGCAATTGTTGCCACACCCTGGTTAATGGTAACGTGCGGTATCTGGATGACGAGTGCCGGCGCATCATTGCGGATAAAGGAGCTGAGGCTACGGTGCAGGTCAACCATGGCCGGCAGCCAGCAGACCGCCAGCAAAAGCAGCAGGTAGGGGAAACATGTCCCACGCCAGTGGAGACAGACGTCACGGTATACATCCTTCAGGTAGAAGGAAAGAACCGGAAGGTGAATCAGCGAATATTTTTTCATGTTAGGGGCACGACTCCTTGCAGATCGGGTAGTGTGTTCGCGGGTGTTCCCACTATCGGGCGTCAAACAACCTTAAGCCGGCAACCGGCTAAAGTCAATCTCCTTGCCGGCCCGGATTGTCGCCGCTGCGGCGCCACGGCAACTCCCTGAAAGTCTCAGTGGCGCAGGCCATGCTGTGCAGTGCTTTGTGGTTCCCGGGATCAACCCTTGCATTGAATCGCCTTGACTTCGAGAAACTCCTCGAGGCCGAAAACACCTAGTTCCCGACCATGTCCGGACTGTTTGTAGCCGCCGAATGGGGCACCCAGATTGAAAGGTGCACCGTTGATGTCCACCTGGCCGGTGCGCAGTCGCCGGGCAATCCGCTCTGCACGAATCGGATCGGCGGACCAGACACCGCCGGACAATCCATAGATGCTGTCGTTGGCCAGGCGCACGGCATCATCATCATTGGCGCAGCTCAGGATCGCCAGCACCGGACCAAAGATTTCCTCCCGGGCAATGGTCATGGACGGGGTGACGCGTCCAAAGACGGTCGGCTTAACGTAGTAGCCCGTTGTCAATCCTTCCGGCGGTTCCGCCCCGCCGACCAGCAGATCCGCCCCTTCTGCGATTCCCGTCCTGATATAGTCCCTGACCCGTTCCCGCTGTGCTGCCGAAACTAGGGGGCCGATCCTCGCCTTGTCGTTAAACGGGTCACCGGGCAGGTAGGCTCCGGCCAGTTCTACCACAAGGCCGCACACTTCTTCATAACGGGATTCCGGCACCAGCAAGCGCGTATGGGCGCTGCAGGTCTGCCCCGAGTTGAGGAAACAGGCGCCGAGAACCCCCTTGACCGCTGTCGGCAGATCCGCATCGTCCAGAAGGATTGCCGCCGACTTGCCGCCCAGTTCCAGGGAGACCCGCTTTATGGTCATCGCGGCCAGGGCGGACAGGCTCCTGCCCGTGGCTGTGGAACCGGTAAAAGAGATCATGTCAACCAGGGGATGGCTGGCCAGGGCTTCACCCACTTCCCGTCCCGACCCGCTGACCAGGTTGAAAACGCCGGGCGGCAGGCCGGCCTCCTGGACGATCTCGGCAAGGATGAACGCGCTGAGGGGTGCCTCGGAACTTGGTTTGAGGATGATGGTACAACCGGCCAAGAGGGCCGGTGCCACTTTGGCGATAATCTGGTGCAGGGGATAGTTCCAGGGGGTGATGCAGGCAACCACGCCCACAGGTTCTTTTAGAATGAGGGAATTGCCAAGTCGTTCTTCGAAAGCATAGCCATCGGCCAGCGTCACGTAGCTCTCCAAGACCGCTGCCGGCAGCCCGGCCTGGATCCGTTGCGACAGCTTCAGGGGCATGCCCACCTCGGCAGTGACGGTACGGGCAATTTCGTCGGTGCGGGCAACAAGACCCTGGTACAGGGCCTGCAGATAGGCGGCACGTGTTTGTACAGGCGTTGCTGCCCAGGCAGCAAAGGCTGCGTGGGCGGCGGCAACGGCCTGCTCCACGTCTTCGCTGGATCCGGCCGGCACCCGTCCCATGACCTGCTCGGTAGCCGCGTTGATAACGTCAATATGGCCGGATCCCGCTGGGGGGAGCCACTGACCGTTGATAAAAAGTTTCTCGCAGATTTTCATTGCTGTCTCCTGTATGGATTGGTCTGTTGATAGTGTGCCGGTGCGGACACCATGCCATGGTGTCGTGCATTGGCAAGTGAGCATTGCTGCACTCATACCCTGTTCCTGTCGGGACGGCAATCATTTTATTGCGGGTTTCGCTGCAGGGGATTGTTGCCGCACCCTTGACTGGGAGAAAATCGTCATTATCTTTTCTGCGTATGGTGCAGAAACCAGAAACGAGGGAGGCGGAAATCATGG